>MELA01000142.1 GCA_001767495.1 Acidobacteria bacterium RIFCSPLOWO2_12_FULL_65_11
CGGGTGATTGCGACCGTCGAGCCAAATGATGCGATCGGCGCGGCCGAAGCCGCCCGCGATCGTGTAGGCGATCTGCTGCTGGGTGACCGGGTCGAGGATCTTGAGGATGCGCAGCGCCGGCCCGGGCCCGCGCATCCAATACTGCGCTGGGTGCGCCTGGGCCTGCCGCTCGGGCTGCGAGAGAATCGTCGCGTCCCACGCTTCAGCCTTCTGACGGGCCGCCGCGTTGATCGGTAACCCCGTATAGTCTCCCAGCTCGGGCCCCGGAACCCGGTGCGGCTGATCTTCGTTGATCGTGACGCCCCAGTCCCCGGAGATATCCACCCTCACGCCGCCCGCCGCCGGCGCCTGCGCAAGCATAGGCGCGCCGACCACCGCCGCGGCCAGCGCGAGCAGCGGCAGAACGATCCTCAACCGATATGTGCCACGCATCTAGTAACGACCTCCTCCGAGCTATCGAGCCAACTGTTTCACCGCCGTCGGGATGCTGCCGCTGCCCGTGCCTCTTCGGCCTTCTTGGCGGCTTCCTTCTGTGCGGCTTCTTCGATCGCGAACCGCTTGATCTTGTCCATGTACTCCGGATACAGCGACTCGGTGCCGCCGCGCGTCGCTTCGAACGGGATGTTGTGGATCTCGCCGAATTCGGTCTGCCGCGTGCCCAGGGCAAAGAACGGCACCCAGCCGAGCGGCTTGTCGCCCAGCTCGTCCACCGACTCGAAGGGGTTGCCGAGGCCCTGGTTGCCGCCCGGGTTCCACGTCCAGTTGTGCGTGCGAACCATCGGCTCCTCGAGGTAGATCGGATCGTCGAGCCACGTGTGCAGCATCAGGTACAGCCCGTGCCGGACGAAGTGCTCGGTCATCTTGGTGTAGGGGCTGGCCGGGGCGCCATTGCGCTGAATCACGCCATACTTCATATGGGTCGTCGTGATCACGAACTGGCCGTTCTGGTCCCATGCCCCGGTCGAGTAGCCGTCCCAGGTGTGCTCGGAGTAGTCCGAGGGATGGTTCCGGCCGTCGAGCCAGACGATGCGATCGGCGCGGCCGAAGCCGCCCGAGATCGTGTAGGCGATCTGCTGTTGGGTGACCGGGTCGAGGATCTTGAGGATACGCAGCGCCGGCCCGGGCCCGCGCATCCAATACTGCGCCGGGTGCGCCTGGGCCTGCCGCTCGGGCTGCGAGAGAATCGTCGCGTCCCACGCCTCGGCTTTCTGACGGGCCGCGGCGTTGATCGGCAACCCCGTGTAGTCGCCCAACTCAGGGCCAGGTGCGCGGTGAGGCTGGTCTTCGTTGATGGTGACGCCCCAATCGCCTGAGATGTCTACTCTCACGGCCGCGGGTGCCGCCGGCGCCTGGGCGAGCATCGGCACGCTCACCACCGCCGCAGCCAACGCGAACAGCGCCGCGATGACTGTTAACCGGAACGCACGCATGTTCAATCGCCTCCCAACTCCAAGAAAAAATCTTGATGCCTCACTGCCGTCTGGCAGGAGCCTCGACTCATGCGTGGCACCAATGGGTTTCATCCTTAAAATCTACTGAGAGCCTGCTGCGCGCCCGATCAAGTGGAATGCTGGATGGTTAGGGGTCGAATGGTGCACGTTTTTGAGGGCGCAAGTCAAGTGAAACGATTAGGTTTGCAAGAATCCGCATTGGCTCATAATTCTCGCCTCGAAGGAAGCGGTTTGCGCTCTTCCGCCTGACGGTCGAAGCTGACAATAGTCTTCCTATTGCCGACCTTTTGGCCTCCAGCGCCGCGCTCGGGAAGCCCAAAAACACCCGTCAGGACGACATCTATCCAAGTACCTGAGTGGCACGACTTTGGCTACCCATGGCCGCCCATGCAGTCACGTGCGCGTGCCGGAGAGGTGCAGCCTTCAACCTCGCACTCGGCCCTGGTGGACGTCAAAGACGCTGAGGACCGGGCCAAATATCTTGCCGGCCGCGAACTCGAGCCGGTTCGTGCCGGCGGCTGGCTGAGCCAGCTGTTCGGTCGCTCGAAAGCCGGCGCCGGACGCCGGTCCACGGCCGAGGCCAACCCGCTGCTCGCCTTTACCTCGGAGGCTTCGGCCGCCCACAGCCGCGCCGAGGCTGTCGTGCGTCCCTCGTCGGCCGGAGCCAGGAACGGATCGAGCGGGACGCTCGTCGCCTTTGGCGCGCTGGTCATCCTGGGAGGTCTTGGCGCCTGGGGGGCGAACCGACTGAATCTCATCACCATCTCCGGCCTTGCGGCCAAAGACGGACGATTGACGATCGAGACGCGGCCCGCGGGCGCCCAGGTGATGATCGATGGACAGCTTCGCGGCACGACCCCGTTGACGCTGTCACTCAAATCGGGCTCACATACGATGACGGTCAGAAGCGATGCCGATGAACGAGTGGTGCCCTTGTCGGTGGCCGCCGGCGCCGAGCTCGCGCAGCACTTCGAGATGAAAACGCTCGAGCCTGAGGTCGTGGTCGGCCGCATGTCGGTCGTGACCGACCCGGCCGGCGCGCGCGTCAGCGTCGATGGTCGGCCGGTCGGCACCTCACCCATTGAGGCGCTTGACCTGACCGCCGCGGCTCACAAGGTGACCGTAACGAGCGAGACCGGGTCGGCCGAGCGAACCGTGACAATCGAAGCGGGCACATCCACCTCGGTGGTCTTTTCGCTGCCCAAGGTCGTGGCCCCGCTCGGCGGCTGGCTCTCGATCTCGGCGCCCTTCGACGTGCAGATCGTCGAGGGCGGGGACGTCATCGGATCGGGCGGCGCGGCGAAAATCATGCTCGCCGGGGGCCGCCATGACATCGTGCTCGTCAACCGCACGCTCGAGTACCAGGAGTCGCGCCGGGTCGAGATCGCGCCGGGAAAGGTCACGCCGATCCGCGTCGATCCGCCCCGGGTGATGGTGAGCGCGAACGCCCGCCCGTGGGCCGACGTGCTCGTCGACGGCACCAGCGTCGGCCAGACGCCGATCGCCAATCTTGCCCTGCCGATTGGCACGCACCAGGTCGTGTTCCGGCACCCGCAGCTCGGCGAGCGGCGAGAGACCGTCGTCGTCAATGCCAAAGGGCCCAATCGCATCGCCGTCGATCTGACCAAGAGCGCGTCGCCCAACTGATGTGGCGGACCCGGAACTGATGTAGTGTCCGGCTTCAGCCGGACCCGAGGGATTTCATGAAGACGATCGTCGCACTCGGATTCGCCCTGGCCTTGGTGGTGACGGCACCCGCGGCGGCCTCGGCGCAGGCTCTGCTCAGCACGGCCAAGGATCTGTATGCGTCGGCGGCCTACGAGGACGCGCTCTCGGCCCTCGCCCGCATCGATCAAGCCCAGGCCGCGCCCGAACTCGCGCGGCAGATCGAGCAATATCGCGTGTACTGTCTCTACGCGCTCGGACGGACGACGGAGGCCGAGGCGGCGGCCGAAGGCCTCATCCGCAGGCAGCCGCTCATTCAGCTGGAGGAGGCCTCGCCGCGCATCGAGACCATGTTCCTGGGCGTGCGGAAACGGCTGTTGCCGAGCCTCATCCGCGCGGAGTACCGAACGGCGCGGACGGCGCTCGACGAGAAGGACTTTTCGAAGGCCGAGCCGCATCTCGTCCAGGCGCGCAAGATGCTGGTGGCGGCGCGAGAGGCCGGCGCGTGGGACGAGGCGCTGGCGGATCTGAACGTGTTGGTTGATGGGTTCATCGAGCTCGGCCGCGGAGCGGCCCGGCCGGCGCCAGCCGCGACGCCTCTCCAGCCCCCAGCTCCGGTGGCGGTCGCGGCTTCCGCGACCACTCCTGATGCCGCACCCGCGCCGAACGCCACCAAAGCCGCTGGCGCACCGCCCATCTACAGTGCCGGCGACGATGGTGTCGTGCCGCCGGTGGCGACCCTGCAGCAGTTTCCGAGTCTGCCGTTGGCGCTTCGGCCGATGATGCGCGTGGCCCGGCCGACGGGCATCCTCGATGTCCTGGTCGACGAAACGGGCGCTGTCCAGGAGGCCGTGATCCGGCAACCCATCAATCCGGGCTACGACACGCTGCTCGTCAATGCGACCCGCGGCTGGAAGTATCGACCCGCGACCAAGGATGGCGTCCCCGTCAAGTTCCGCAAGCTCATCCTCGTGACGGTCACTGGAGAGTAGCCCGCCTTCATGTACCTGAGCTTCTACGGCCTGGGCGAACCGCCCTTCGAGTTGACCTCCAATCCGAGGTTCCTGTTCTTCACGCCACAGCACCGCGAAGCGCTGAGCAATCTCGAATACGGTCTGTCATCCTCCAAGGCCCTGACGGTGCTCATCGGTGAGGCCGGGACGGGCAAGACGACGCTGTTGCACGCCGCGCTCGAGTCGGAGCGGTGCCGCGGCGTCCGGACCGTGCTGTTGAGCAACCCGAGGCTGACGCGCGCCGAGTTTATCGAGACCCTCGCCAGCCAGTTCGAGCTCGGCGCGAGAGCCGAACAGTCGAAGGCCAGCCTGCTCGAGGGGCTGGAGACCGTCCTTCGCGAGCGGCGCAGGCGCGGAGAAATCACGGCGCTCGTGGTGGACGAGGCCCAGAGTCTCAGTAACGAGCTGCTCGAAGAAGTCCGGCTGCTGGCGAACATGGAGACGCCCACCGAGAAGCTGTTGCCGCTGGTGCTGGCCGGGCAGCCCGAGTTGGCCGGGCGGTTGAACGAACCCGAGCTGCGGCAGCTGAAGCAGCGCGTCGCGCTCAGATGCCAGCTCGCGCCGCTGACGCTGCAGGAGACGGCGGCGTACATCAGTTCGCGGATCAGGACGGCCGGAGGCGAGACGACGCGGCTCTTTACGCGAGAGGCGGTGACGCTCATCCACGATCACTCGCATGGCATCCCGCGGACGACGAGCGTCATCTGCGACAACGCCCTCGTGCACGGCTTCGCGTTGTCGAAGCAGCCGGTCACTCGCGAGATCGTGCTCGACGTGTGCCGCGACTTCGATCTGCGCGGCGGCGTGCCGACCTCCTCGCTCGAAAACATCCCCGCGGAGCGCGCGTCGAGCACCTCAGCCGGGCCGGTGGGCGCGGCGGGCCCTGAGGGGCACGAACCGCGTAGCGCCGCCTCCCCCGGTGGCGCGAGCGATCCCGCCGGTGGGTTCGAGAAGGCCGAGAACCGCGCCCGCGTGCTCTCCATGTTGGGTCTGCGATAACAGCCCCTTCGTCCGCCGAAAGGCGGACACTACAACAGAATTGGCTACTTCGGCGCCAGCCAGAAGCTCGTCTTGATCGCGAAGAAGTGGTCGCCGCGGGCGCCAACCGAGCCAAACATGTCGCCGGCGGTCGCACGCGATCCGATCGTCTGGTCGGCCGAGCGATCCTGCTGCCAGACGAGGTACATGGTGCTGCCCGGACGCCATTCCCAGCGCAGCACCAGGTTGCTGCGGAACGATCGCGTGTTGAAATCGCGGTTGCTCAGCGTGAAGTTCGTCGCGCCGTCGGTCACGATGTAGCTGCCATCCGGCGCCTGAGCGAGTGTCGTGCCGTCGGTGCCGTACACGCGCAGCAGCCGGGCGCGCGCGGCCGTCAGCTCACCGAACCCGCTGTGCCGGCCGCTTGCGGCAAAGGGCTCGCCGTAAAAGTCGAGGTTGAGGTCCGGCCTGAACGTATAGCTCAGTCGCACCTGAGTTGAATAGGTAGAGCGATCGATGCGCGCGAAGATATAGCGCTGGCCGTACGTGGCCGCCGGGCCCCCGTTGCGCGTCGCAACGAACTGTTGCGTGCCGACCTCACGCTCGTATCTGGGATTGATCGACAGCTGCCAGCGCGACCCTGGCTGGAAGGTGACCTCCGGGCCGACCTCGAACCCTGAGCCGCGATCTTCGTCCCACCCGTATCCGATTGAGATCTCACCGCGCGTCCGGGAAGCGTTGCTGCTCTCCACTTGCAGGTTCGTGCGCCAGCTCTGTGGCCGTTCCATCGACGGGCCGCCGCGCGTCAGCCGCATGTCCTGCGATCGGAAGTTGACCGAGCCGTTGAACTGTGTCTCCCAGAAATTGGGCCAGGTCACGTCGATTTCCCCGTCGAGAGATCGACTCTGCAGATCGCGGCCGTAGTTCCATTCCCGCTCCCGATCGAGATCTCGTAGTCGCGGAACCATCGACCGGGGACCGTCTCGCGATACTGCAGCCGCCCGCCGGTGCCGATCCCGTCGGAGGAGCTGGTGCGTCCGAGATCGTTGGTCTCGAATTCAGGCGATTCGATTTGCACGTTGGCGTCCCACAGCCAGTGGCGTCCCCGCCGCCGCTCGATGGAGGCGCCGGCTTTGGTGCCAGCGAGCGACGTGCGAAGCGGATCGTACTGGACGTAGGTGGCATCCCTTCGCTGGAAGTAGCGCGCGCTCGACCGCTGCAGGCGGTCGATGGCCGCCGGATCACCGCCGACGTAGCTGAGGCCGGCGTTGAACCGCGCCTCGTATTCCCCATCGACGAGGCGTACGATCGAATCGCCGCTGAATGTGAGGGCGTTCCGCGTGAGGCGCGCCGAGAGCGGGTTGGCGGTGCCGAGCCGCCGATGGACGGTCGTCGCCATCAGACCGACGACCGATCCTGGCGGCCCGAACTCCTGCTGCACGCGGGCCACGCCGTACGTCGTCCACGGCGCGACACGAACGCTCCCGAACGTCGCCGGGGCGGTGAAGGTCTGAGCCGTCTCCTGGGCGGTGACGGCCGTCAGCATGCCGACCGAGGTGCCTGACGCCAGCCGCCCGGTCAGTTTCGCGGCGCCGAGAATGGTGCTCGTCGACGGCGCGTCGACGAAATCGCCCGACGCCTGGCCCGGCGGGGCGGCGCCAATGCGCCGCGAATAGAAGTAGTTGTTCACGTTCCCGGTGAGGAGCTGGCTGCCTTCCACGAAAAACGGCCGCCGTTCGCCGAAGAAGGTTTCGAAGGCCGACAGATTCACTACCGCCGGATCCGCCTCGACTTGCCCGAAATCGGGATTGACGGTCGCCGCGAGCGTCAGGCTGGAGCCCAGGCCCATCTTGAGATCCAGCCCAACCCGGCCCGCCATGTTGGCCCCACTGGTAAAGGGATCGTTCGGATCGCGATCGCCAACCACTCGGGCGTCGCTCGAGATGAAGGGCAGCAGCTCGAGGCGGCGAGTTGGTCTGATGCCGTCGATGCCGTGGAGGTCGCCGAAGAGCGACGCACAGCGCTCTTCGGTGCGCGGCACCGGCGCCCAGAATACTTCTTCATTGCGTGACGGGATCCAACGCTGGACGTTCAGACCCCACACTTGAGGACTCCGGTCGTTGAACCGGAGCTGCGAGAACGGAATCCACAGCTCGGCCATCCAGCCTTCGCTATCGACGGTCGTACGCGCTTGCCAGACCGGATCGAATCCCGAGTCGTCGTCTCCGTCGTCGTCGCTGGCGAAGAAGTGATCGATCCGCACACCCGCTGCGGTGACGCCGAAGCTCGACGCGGTCCGCCGATCGAGATACGTGTCGAGCGAGACGATCAGGTGCTCGGCTTGCTGCCGGCCGGTGTCGCGCCGGCCCATGGGCGCCTGAAGTGGGGCGTCGGAGTACATCCTCGCACCCACGTACAGCGCCACGTCGTCGTAGACAAAGCGGACGTCCATCCGATGCGTCGGGGGCGCCCCTTCGTCGGGCTGTTTCTGCACGAAGTTGGTGAGGGGAGACACGCGCTGCCAGTCTGGGTCGTCGAGGCGTCCGTCCAGGCGGATCGAGTCGGTGGGCACGCGGACGGCTTCGGCACGCTTCCGTCCGTTCTCCAGCGTCGACTGGGCGTGAGCGGGCGACAGGTCCAGGGATAGCGCTGCGACCAGGCAGCAGAGGCCGACGCGGGCGATCGGCATCCTTGACATTCTGGAAGTATCCGTGTGGTCTAGGCGACCTATCGCGTGCCGCCCGTCGACGTGCATCTTTTACGGATTCTTAATATACTCCAGCCTTCCGGTCGCTAGTCTCTCTCTTGTCGGATTTGGAGGCAGGTATGCTCAGAAAGCTCGGAGTCGGCGCATTGCTCATGACCGTCATGTCCATGAGCACGGGCGCACAGGATGGCAGAACCGTCATTGCGAATGCGTCAAGGGCAATGGGCGCGGAGAATCTCACCTCGCTCACGTACTCGGGAACCGCGGCGAACGGCAATTTCGGGCAGAGCCGGAGCATCGCCGGGCCGCTGCAGATGACCGCGATCACGACCTACACCCGCTCGATCGACCTCAACCAACCCGCGTCACGCGCCTTCGGTCCGACGATGCCCCCGACGATTGCGGGCGCGCCGGTCCCCCAGCCGGGCAACTTCAACCAGAACATCACGCCCGCCAACATGGCGTGGGCGCAGCAGCTGCAGGTGTGGGTGACACCCTGGGGCTTCCTGAAGGGCGCCGCGGCCAACAACGCCACCGTTCGGTCCGAGCGGGTTGGCGGCACGACCTACAACGTCGTGACCTGGTCGCCGGCGCAGAAGGCGCCATCCGGGCAGTCGTACCGGGTCGTAGGCTACATCAACCCGCAGAACATGGTCGATCGCGTCGAAACCTGGGTGGAACACCCGGTGGCCGGCGACCTGCACGTTGACACCGCGTACAGCAATTACCAGGACTTTGGCGGTCTGAAGATCCCGACGAGAATCGTGCAGAAACAGGCCGAGATCGAGTCGTTTACCGCGACGATCACCAGCGCGAGCGCGAACCCTGCCAATATCGTCGAGTTGCTGACGCCTCCGCCGCCGGCGCCAGGCCGAGGCGGCGCGCCAGGCGCAGTGGGCGGCGGCCCACCGGCGCCTCCACAGGTGGCATCCGAGAAGCTGGCTGAGGGCGTCTATCGCATCACGGGCGGCTACGTCGCCCTCGCAATCGAGTTCCGCGACCACATCGTCGTGCTCGAGAGCGGCCAGAGCGAAGCGCGCGGCCTGGCCGTCTTGGCGGAAGCGAGAAAGGTGATTCCGAACAAGCCGATCCGGTACGTCCTCAACACGCACCCGCACTTCGACCACGCCAGCGGTCTCGCTGCGGCCGCCTCTGAGGGCATCACGATCATCACCCACGAGAACAACAGGGCGTTTCTCGAGAAGGCGCTCGGCGGCCCGCGGACGCTCGTCGGGGACAACCTCGCGAAGGCGAACGTGAAGCCCAAGTTCGAGACCGTGGGCGAGAAGAGAGTGCTCACCGATGCGACCCGCACGGTCGAGCTCTATCACGTTCAGAACCTCGCGCACACCGACGGCATGGTCGTCGCGCTGCTGCCGAAGGAGCGGATTCTCTTCACGGCGGACTTCAACGCGCCGGCCATGGGTCAGGCTCCCAGTCCGTTTATCGCCACGCTCGTGCAAAACCTGGATCGGCTGAAGCTTGATTTCGACACCCACGTCCTGGTGCACGCGCCGAATCCCGATCGCCTGCAGACCAAGGCGGACTTGCTGGCGCTGGCGGCCAGAGTGGGACAGACGAACTAGCTGTATACCTGTAGTGTCCGCCTTTAGGCGGACGTCAGCCGCGGATTATGCGGGGTCTCTGCGTAATCCGCGGTTCTTTCCTTGCGCGGTAACCCACAGACATCATCATCAACAGAGATGCCTCCTGCTTGCGCTGGCAAGCCGGCGGAAGGAGGTTTTGGCGCCACGTGAAGGAGTCCTCGAAGTCGTCCCCACGCGGTTACTCGCAGCGGAGCGCGACGAGCGGGTCGATCTTCGTCGCACGTCGGGCCGGAACGTACAGTGCAACGAGTGAGGTCATCGCCAGCAGGCCCGCGACGCTGATATACGTGAGCGGATCGGTCGGTTTGATCTCGAAGAGCAGGCTGCCAAGATAACGTGTCGTGAGAGCGGCGCCGAGTAAACCGGCGGTCAGTCCGATGCCGATCACGGCGAGTCCTCGTCCAAGCAACAGCCAGATGATCTGCGCCGGCGTTGCTCCAAGCGCCACACGCAGCCCGATTTCTGCCCTTCGCTGGCTGACCACGTAGGCCATCACGCCGAAGACGCCGATGACGGCCAAGACGAGCGCGACGGCGGCAAACTCGCCGATGAGCAGTGCCCGAAACCGAGGCTGCGCCACATTTTGGGCCGTCAACGCGTCGAGCGTCGTGAACCTCACGGGTACTGTTGGCGCCAGTTCGCGTGCCTTGCGCCTCACGGTCTCGCTGAGCAGCATTGGATCAGTCGTCGTTCGGATCACCACGCTGAGCGTCGCGCGGTTGTAGAAGTGCTGCAGATAGGGCATGTAGCACTCCGGCCGCGACTCGTCGGCCGGGCCGGCCTGCCGTACGTCACCCACGACACCGACAATCGTCATTTGCTCGAACGTATCGAAGGCGCAAACGATTGTGTGGCCGATCACGTCTTGGCCGGGAAGCGCCCGCCGGGCGAGCGTTTCGTTGACGATCGCCGTCATCGGCGCATCGCGCACGTCGCGGTCGTCGAACTCGCGGCCGCGCACGAGCGGGATGCCAAGTGCCGCAAAGGTACCCGGCGCAACGATTGAGTTGACGTTGCTCGATCCGGTCCTCATTTCGCTGGGCTGCGGTACGTGATCGATCCAGTAGGCGCCCGTCGAGTCCACACGTCCGGGCGCCGCCATCGTCGCGCCGGTGGCCACCACACCGGGCACCTTCGACATCTCTGCCATCAGATCCCGGAAAAACAGACTGGCGTTCTGGCGTGGGTCCGCCGTCGCCACAGTGGCGTCGATGACCAGCACCCTTTGCGGCTCAAAGCCCAACGCGACGTTTTGAAGCGCCACGAAGCTCCTGATGAGCAGGCCGCCACCGGCGAGCAAGACGACGGCCAGGGCGAGCTGCACGACGACGAGGGCTTCACGCACGCGACGCGTTCGTCCCCCGGCCACGGATCGCGTGCCACCCTGCCGCAGACCGTTTTCGAGCTGGACCTGCGAGGCGTGGAACGCGGGCGCGAGAGCAAGCAGCACGCTCGAGATCAGCGACACCAGCAGCGTGAAGAACAGCACTCGTTGATCGATCGCAATTTCATCGAGCCGCGGCACATTGCCGGGAATGAACGCGACCAGCGTCTTCGTGCTGCCAAAGGCGAGCCCCAACCCGGCGGTGCCGGCGGCGAGCCCCTGCACCAGGCCTTCGATGAGCATCTGGCGCACGATGCGTCCGCGGCTTGCTCCGAGCGCGGCCCGGACACTGATTTCCTGGGCCCGAGCGGTCGCTCGCGCCAGGAGCAGCGTCGCCAGGTTGGTGCACGCGATAAGCAGGACGAGTCCGACGGCCGCGAGCAGCATGTAGAGCATCAGACGGACGTCGCCGACCATCCGCTCGTGTAATCGCATCACGACGACGCGCGTCCCGGTGTTGGTGTCGGGATACTGCTGTTCGAGACGCCCGGCGATCGTTGCCATCTCCGATTGAGCTTGCTCCAGACTCAAGCCGCTTTTCAGGCGCCCAACGGCCCGGAAGTTAAGGCCAATCCGGAGTAGAGGGTTCGCGGCGTTCGGGAGAGGTACCGGCGTCCAGATCTCCGTGCCGTCCGGAAATGCGAAGCCTGAGGGGGTAACACCGACGATCGAGAGCGGTCGATTGAAGAGGCGTATCGTTCGGCCGATGGCCTGGCCGCTTCCGCCGAAATGGCTCTGCGCGAAGATGCTGCTGACAATCGCGGCGCTCGGCGGTCCGGACCTCAGCTCTTCGGGGCCGAATAGCCGGCCCACGATCGGCCGGACCCCGAACACGCGAAAGAAATCGTCCGATACGCGAGTGAGGCGTGTATATTCGGCCTGCTCGCCGACCACGACCGCTGTTGCCCCGCCCTGAAAGTACGCCATCGCCTCGAAGGTTGTGGCCTGGCTGCGCCAGTCTTGGAAGTCGGCATCAGCAATATTCCCCCGGATAGGACCAACGTCGCGGACGAGGTCCGTCGTCAGCGTGACGATGCGATCTGGATCCTGATAGGGGAGAGGCTTCAGCAGGACCGTGTTCACGACGCTGAAGACCGCCGTGTTTGCGCCGATGCCGAGCGCCAGGACCGCGACACCGAGGAGTGCAAAGCCAGGACTTCTCCGTGCGGTTCGCAGGGCATAGGCCACGTCGCGTCGCACGTCGTCCAGCCACACGAACGATCGCGTGTCGCGGTGATGCTCTTTGGTCTGCTCGACGCCACCAAACGCTCGTCGGGCCGCGAGCCGCGCCTCGTCGCTGGTCATCCCGTGGCGCTGAAGGTCCTCTTCCATCAACGTGAGATGCGAGGCGAGCTCACGCGCGAGATCGGGCTCGGACCTCGCGGGAAAGACGACGTTGTACAGCCTGAGAAGCAAGCGTCTCAGTTGCGCCATCGCTACGCACCTTCGCTGACGAGCAGCTTGTCGACCAGGCCGGCCAGCCGCCGCCAGCGCTCCGTCTGCTTCTCGATGGCGCGCCGGCCGGCCTTCGTAATCGCGTAGTACTTCGCTTCGCGATTGTTCTCCGTCGTCTGCCAGGTGCCTTTGATCCAGCCGCTCTGCTCGAGCCGCACGAGCGCCGGATAGAGCGTCCCCTGGTTGAGCGTGAGCGCGTGCTTGCCCACCTGCTCGAGCCGGGCCGCCAGCGCGTAGGCATGCTGTGGCCCCATCGTGGCCAGCGCGCGGAGGACGATGAGATCGAGGGTGCCCTGCAACAACTCCACGCGATCTTTTTGTGCTCTTTGTGCACTAGCCATTCAAGTGGACCTCACGGTGCCGACACGGTCTCACACTCTTCACTGGTATGTCGTGGAGTCGCCGGGCAACCTCCAGGTCCGGCTGAAGCCGGACACGACGACGGTTATGAAAGCCAGTTCGGGTTCGGCGGCGCCGCTTCACCGGCGTCCGGCACGCCGCCCTGCACGACGAGGCAGCGCACGACCCGTAGGGTCGCCCCCTTTGCTGGCCGGCCGCCGTAGCGGGCCAACCGTCATCGCGTTGATGGCGCCCATGACAATCGTGCGGCCCGCCGGTGCGTGGTGAGCCCTGCGCGCTACTGCGGCCGCCGGGCGAAGGCGTCGAGCCAGTCTTGCGCGCGCTTCTGCGCGTCGGCGACTTCTGCCGGCGTCAGGCGCGTGGCGATGGCGTCGCGCGAGTTGGCATACTGCTGCAGGGTCACGCCGGTTGAATGGGAGGCCGCGATGGCGAACCACTTGAAGGCTTCGACGAAGTCCACCTCGCCGCCGGCGCCGTTGAAGTACGCCATCGCCAGATTGAACTGGGCGTCGGCCGGTCCTTGCTCCGCGGCCTTGCGAAACCACTGAAAGGCCTGCATGGCGCTCTGCGAGACGCCGCTGCCGGCGACGTACATCAGGCCCAGGTTGTTCTGCGCGCTGGCGAATCCTTGCTCCGCCGCCTTGCGATACCACTCGGCAGCCTTCACGGGATCCCGCGCCACACCGGCGCCGTCCTCGTACGCCAGCCCGAGCTGAAACTGTCCCTGCGCCTGGCCTTGGTCGGCGGCTTTGCGATACCACTCGACCGCTTGCGCGGAGTCCCGTGGCACGCCGTTGCCGCTGTCCAACATCATGCCGAGGGATACCTGTGCGTCCGCAAGTCCCTGCTCGGCGGCCTTGCGGTACCACTGAACGGCCTGGACATCGTCTTGCGCGACACCCGTGCCGTTGGCGTACATCGTGCCCAGACGGGTCTGGGCCCTCGCGTCTCCCTGCTCCGCGGCCCGCCGAATCTGCTGTACATCTTCCTGTGCTTGCTGCGCGCTCGCCGCCCTGACACCGAACGCGCAGAGTAAGGCCACCGCAATGCATCGTGCCATCATGTGAGGTCAGCCTCCCTCGCGCATTCTAGCAGCCCAGCCTGAGATCCCTTTGGTTTAGAATACGGGGCGCGCGAACGTGAATCGACCTGGACAGGGAGGGTATACAGGATGCGATGGCTGCAGTGGAACGCGGCTGTGTCGGTGGTGCTCGCCGGGGTCATCACCGCAGCCGCCCAGGGTCCGGCCCCGGGACGTGGCGCGCCACCGGCCGGCGGTGCGCAGCCTGGCGGCCGAGGCCCGGCAATGACGCTGACGACGACGGCATTCCCGGACGGCGGACAGATTCCTGCGAGGTACACACAGGCGGGCGAGCAGGTGTCCCCCGCGTTGACATGGACCAACGTGCCTCCGAACGTGGCCAGTTTCGTCCTGCACATGCACGACCCCGACGTCGCCCGCAACCGCACGACCGACGACCAGGTGCATTGGCTGGTCTGGAATATTCCGGGATCGGCGACCGGGCTGCCCGAGGGCGTGCCGCAGGGCGCGGAATTGCCGGACGGGAGCCGCCAGATCAGTGCGAGCGGGCCGGTCTATCGAGGGCCGGGTGCGCCGGCCGCTGGTCCGCTGCACCACTACACGTTTGAGATTTTCGCGCTCGACACGAGGCTGGACGTGCTGCCGGCCGCAGACGCCTTCGAGACGCGCACCAATGTGATGAAGGCGATGCAGGGACACATCCTTGGGAAGGCCGTTTACGTGGGATTGTTCCGACGACCGCAGTAGACTCACTGGATTCGTCACGGAGGATGTCATGCAGAAACGTCTGGCGGCCGCCATGGCCGGTGCGATTGCCGTCGCGTGCGTCGTCGGCGGGACAGTGGGGCTGAGAGGGCAGGTGCAAGGGCCTGACGCGCAGCTCATCAACCGCGCGGCCGAAGCGCTCGGGGGCCGCAGCCGGATTCTGGCCGTCAAGACGATTCAGGTGATTGGCTACGGCCAGCAGGCCGCCCAGAACGGTGGCGGCAACATCACCGGATCGCCGGATGCGCCCCAGAAGTGGCAGAACGTCCTCGACTATCACCGCACGATCGATCTCGAGCGCGGGCGGATGCGTACGCAACAGCGCGTCAAGTCGAACTTCGTGTTCGCGGTTGCGGGTCAGCAGCTCGGGCTGAATCGCGCCGACGCGGTCGTGGATCTCGAGACGGGGGCGCGGCAGGGACGCTTGGATGCGCTCACCAATCCGGTGGCGGTGGTGCGTGCGGCGCTCGATCCTGCAACCAAGCTCAGCAACGTGCGTCGGTCGGGCAGCTTGCAGCTCGTCGATGTCACCGTCAAGCAGGGCGACACGCTGACGCTCGGCATCGATGCCACCTCCAATCTGCCGGCATCGGTGACCTATGTTGTGGCGAACGGCAACCTCGGCGACCTGACGCTGACGACGAGATACTCCGGATGGGTGCCGGTGAACGGCGTGCAGCTGCCGCTCGGCTATGCCACCACGAGTGACTGGCGAAACATTGTCCAGAACACGCTGTTCGTGGACCGCAACATCGTGGATGCGCCGATCGAGGAGATCGTGCCGCCGGTGCCGGGGGCAGGGCGGGGTGCTGGCGGTGGCCGCGGCGGCGCGGGGGGTGGGCAGGCGGCGCCCATTCAGGCCACCAAGGTCGCCGATCACGTCTGGTACTCGGGCGGCGCCACCATCTTCGAGTTCGACGACCACATGACGATGTTCGAGGCCTACGGCGGAGACGCGCGTGTTCAAGCGCTCGTGACCTTGGCCAACCGCCTGGTGCCGGGCAAGCGGCTCACCCAACTCATCGTCTCGCATCATCACTTCGACCACTCGGCCGGCGTGCGCGCCGCCGTCGCGGCGGGCCTCACGCTTATCTCTCGCCGGGGGAATGAAGGCATCTTTCGGGAGATGACGTCGCGTCCGGCGACGCAATTTCCAGATGCGCTCGGCCGCAATCCCCAGCCACTCAAGTTCATTCCGGTCGACGACCGCCTGAAGCTGAAGGACGGCACCAACGAGGTCGACATCTACCATGTCATCGGAAACAACCACATGGCCGACGCCGTGCTCGCGCACGTGCCGGCGAGCAGCCTGCTCGTCGAGGCCGATCTGACGACCCAGAACTGGGACTATCAGTGGTGGGGCGGCAGCTACATGGACAACATCGAGCACAGAAAAATCAAGGTGGTCACCAACCTCGCCGTCCACGCCCAGCAGCCTGTTCCCATCGCCGAGATCGTGTCCGCGATCGAGAAGCAGGTCGTCGGCGCGCAGGAAATGTGCGCACGCGCCGCGGCTGCGCAGTTCTTCCAGCCCGGGTGTCCGGTCCAGTACACGCGGGCGCTCCCTGGGACGAACTGATGCCGCGCCCGCTGGCCGCCAGTCTCGTCGCTCTATGGCTGGCCGCTGCGACCGTCCACGTGCAGGCGGTACGCGCCGCCGCGCAGTCGCCGGCGTCGGTCTCCGGAATCTCGTGGGCGCGAATACCGGCCGGGACATTCCAGATGGGCTGCGTGCCGGGCGACATGCGATGCGATCCCGACGAGGCGCCTCGACGGGCGGTCACCATCAGCCGGCCGTTCGACCTCATGGCGACGGAAGTGACCGTCGGGATGTATCGGGCGGTCGCGCAGGACGTGGACGAGCAACCCGCGTGGAGCACGAGCCCGGATCACCCCGTGGTGATCGTCACATGGTGGGAAGCTCGGGCGTTTTGCGAGGTCGTTGGCGGGCGGCTGCCCACCGAGGCCGAGTGGGAGTATGCCGCGCGCGGGGGGCGGAATGACGCGATCTATCCCTGGGGCGATCGGGATCCGGACGACCGTGCCGGCGCGGTCAATGGGGCCGGGTTCGAGGGCGGGGGCGGTCGCCCCGTGCGGACGTTCGCGCCGAACGGCTTCGGGTTGTTCGACATGGCGGGGAACGCCTGGGAATGGGTGGCGGACTGGACCGGCCCGTACGCGGCGGACGTAGCGACCGACCCTCTGGGACCGCCGACTGGAGCGGCGCGAGTCGTTCGAGGCGGATCGTATGGGGATGATTCGCGGAACCTGCGGGTGTCGAACCGGAGCGCCAACCTGCCCCGCGCGGTCAACGTCAACATCGGGTTTCGGTGCGCCCGTGACGTATCGTCATAGTCCTTCCATCTGCTGTCCCTGGCAGACGCGAACCGTTCTTCTCGTCGGGGCGTTGATTGGCGCGCTGACACTGCCTCGGCCGTTGACGGGGCAGGCGCAGGCGCCGTTGTTTGGCACCTGGACGCTGAATCTGGCGAAGTCCACCTACAGTCCTGGTCCACCCCCGTTCAAGCGCGCGACGTACAAGATCGAGCCGTGGGAGAAAGATGCCGTGAGAATCACGCAAGACATGGTTCGTCCCCGGGGAGGGATCGCGCACTTCGAGTGGACGGGACGGTTCGACGGCCGGGACTACGCGCTCCAGGGAATCGAAGACTATGCGGTCAGTAACGCCTACCGCCAGCTCGATGACCGCACGTTCGAAGTAGTCCAGAAGGTGGACGGCGCGGAGGCCATCACGTCAAGAATGACGATCTCACCCGACGGTCGAACCCTCACCATGGTCCGCTCCGGCTCCACAGTCGTCTACGACAAGCAGTAAAGCTCTGGTTGCTGTCGTCGCAAGTCGGACGGTCACCCCATGAACGGGGCCAGCTTGTCGCGGAAGCGGCGGATCGCGTCGATATGGGCCTGCGGACTCGGCAGATTGGCGTTCATCGTGACTCCCGACGCGTGCGTCGCGCCAAGCGCCTCGAGGCGCGCGATGCCCTCGCGGATCTTCTCCGCCGTGTCGCTCACGAGCAGCCGGCCCTCGATCCCGATGGCCGCCGGATCGCGCCCCGCCGCTCGCGCATGGGCCTTGACCTGGGCGATCTGATTCTCGAGATTCGGATTATCGAACGGAAACCAGCCGTCCGCGAGGCGGCCCACACGCTCGATCACCTGCGGCGCCATGCCTCCGAGCCAGATGGGGATCGCCCGTTTTGGCGGCAGGGGATTGAGCCCCGCGTCGGTCACCGTGTGCCAGCGACCGTTGTAGGTGATGGTTTCGTTTGCCCACAGCTTGCGCAGCAGGTCGATTTGCTCCTCCGAGCGGCTGCCTCGATTCTTGAAGTTCTCCCCGAGCGCTTCGTACTCGACGGGATTCCAGCCGATGCCGACGCCAAGGCGCAGCCGTCCCTTGGACAGCACGTCGAGCGAGGCAGCCTGCTTGGCGACGAGCGCCGTCTGTCGCTGGGGGAGGATGACGATCCCGGGGACCAATTCCAGCGTGCGCGTGAATCCCGCGAGGTAGCTGAACAGCACGAACACCTCGTGAAACATGTGCTGCGAGGTGTACGGACCCTGCCAATCCGGGCGGCTCGCGGTGCTGGCGCCGAGCACGTGGTCGTAGGCCACCAGGTGATTGAATCCGAGCTCCTCGGCCGTCGTGGCAAAGTGGACGATGGTGTCCGGATCGGTTCCGATCTCAGTTTGTGGAAAGACCACGCCGAATTTCATGACCATCACTCTACACGAGTCGCCAAGCTGGTATACGCTGCATCTCGCAGATGGATCTCGTCGCCGATCTCACGCTCGTGTTGCTGGCCGCCCTGGTCGGCGGCTTTCTGGCCCAACGCCTCGGGCAGCCGCTGATAGTCGGGTACATTGTGGCCGGCGTTGCCGTGGGCCCATTCACCGCCGGGCCCACGGTGGGCAACGTGCACAACATCGAGCAACTGGCCGAGCTCGGCGTGGCGCTCCTGCTGTTCTCGCTCGGCCTCGAGCTCTCGTTTCGCGAGCTCGCGCCGGTCCGCAAAGTCGCTCTCGCCGGCGCGACGATCCAAGTCGTCGTGACCATCGCTTTGGGCCTTGGTCTCGGCCTCGCACTAGGTTGGGCGTGGCGGCCGGCGCTGTGGTTCGGCGCTCTCGTCTCGTTGTCGAGCACGATGGTGGCGCTCAAGACGATTCAGGCGCAGGGGCGATTGGGGACGCTGTCCAGCCGCGTCATGCTCGGCATGCTTGTCGTCCAGGATCTTGCGGTGGTGCCGTTGATGATCGTCCTGCCGGAGCTGAGCGATCCGGCCGGCGGCTTGGTGAAGATCGGCACGGCCGCACTGCGCGCGACCCTGCTTCTCGGCGTGATCGTGTTCTTCTCGACGCGTGTCGTGCCACGCCTGATGGCTTTCGTCGCGCGACGGAACTCTCGGGAGCTGTTTTTTCTCTCGACGATCACGCTGGCGGTCGGCGTTGGGTACGTCGCGTGGTTGTTCGGGCTGTCGATGGCGATCGGCGCGTTCGTGGCCGGTCTCGTCGTGAACGAATCCGAATACGCGCATCAGGCGCTGAGCGACATCGTTCCGCTGCGGGACCTGTTCGGCATGCTGTTCTTCGTCTCGGTCGGCATGCTGCTCGATCCGGCCCTTGTGCGGCAGCAGATCGGCGTCCTCGGCCTCGTTGTCGTCGCCATCATCGTCGGCAAGGCCGCGATCCTGGCCGGCGTCGTGCGGGCGTTCGGATACTGGAACATCGTGCCGCTGGCGGTCGGGTTGACGCTGTTTCAGGTCGGGGAGTTTGCCTTTGTTCTTGCACGCGTCGGCCAATCGAGTGGCGCGATTTCAAACGACGTGTACTCGCTGACGCTGAACACCGCGATTGTCACAATGGCGCTCACGCCTGTCGTGTCAGGCCTGGTGCCTGTCGTGTACGGCCGGTTCTGGCCGCGTCGAGCCCAGGAAGCACACGAAGCCATCAACCTGCCGTCTGGAGGGCTCTCGGACCACGTGGTCGTTGCGGGCTCGGGCCGTGTCGGCCGCAGCATCGCCGATGCGCTGTCACACCTGAAGCTGCCGTGCGTGCTCGTCGAGGTCGACGATCGGCGCGTGCAGCAGACGCGCGCGGCCGGCCTGCCGGTGATCTATGGCGATTCCAGTCAGCCTGTTGTGCTCGAGGCGGCGGGAATTCTCCGCGCGCGAGCCATCCTGGTGACGGTCCCGGCCTTTCCCGACGTCCGCAGCATCGTCAGAGCCGTCCGACAGCTTCGGCCCGACCTCCCCATCATCGCGAGGGCCGATGGGTTCAACGCCGTTCGTGCGTTGTATGCCCTCGGCATCCAGGAGGTGACGTCGCCGGAGTTCGAGGCGGCCATCGAAATGACACGGCAGGCGCTCATGTACTTCAACGTGCCCGCACACGACGTCCTCCGAGTCGCACGCGCGATCCGCAGGGAGCGGTATGGCCAGACTGGCGAGAAGGGCGACTCGGGACTCCTCGTCATGTCGCAGCTCGGAGACATCGCGCGTCAGCTCGACTTCACATGGGTGGGCGTCCCTTCTGAAAGCTCGTTCGACGGGCGGACCTTGAGCGAACTCCAGATTCGCACCACGACGGGCGCCTCGGTGGTCGGGATCATTCGCGACGGTGCCCTCGTGGCGAACCCGGATGGCCAGGCACGCTTGGAGCGCGGAGACCTCGTCGCGGTGCTTGGGACGCGCGATCAGATCGCGCGTTTCGAACAGGCTGTGCAGGCCGGCGCCGCCTGAGACTGGATCGTGTGGCGGCCTCCGCTCCGACTGTGAGATATGCACCCGCGCGTCAGAATCTGACCAGGCGATTGATCTTGATGATGAGCGCGCGGTTGGTCAAGTCGGGAAACCGGCTGACGGAGGTGTCCCGCTGCTCGTTGTACACCACGAACAGCTCGCTGCCCGGCTGATATTCCCACCGCAGGCGCACGTTGGCCGACACCGAGCGGGTGCCGGAGTTGAACTGCAGCAGCGCGCTCGTGAACATCAGCGGCGTCATCGTGTAGGTCACGCGTGAGCCGATCAGATGCGTGGTGAACGACCCGGTGGAGAGATCGACCTGGTTGACCGAGTAGCTCGGCTCGACCGAGAGCTGCGGCGAGACGTTCACGCGGCTGCCGCTCAGGCTGAGGGCCGTCCTGTCGCCGTCGTAGAACGTGCCGCGCTCGATCTGGACGTTGCCCGCCACCCTCCGCTGCCGGCCGAAGTTGTAGCCGGTCCGCAGGCTGGCAAAGTCGTAATCCCCGATGGGAAGAATCACCCCGCCGATGTTGGAGGGGCGCGGGAGATATTCGTAGTTGCCGCCGTAGGCGATCGTGAACTGATCGCTGTTCTGGAACTCGATGCCGAACACCCCGTCCCAATCTCGCGTCTCGAGCCGCCCGGCGCCGTTGTGGACCTGCGCAATCGATCCGGTCCAGGAAAACCTTCGGACCGCCTGGATCGACCTGGGCCGCGGACTGAAGCGGAGCTGCGCGAAGTTTCTGCGCATGTCGGCGCGTCGCACGAAGCCGATGCCCGGCTTGAAGCGATCGCCGATGGCGAGGCGCTCGATCTGGGCCCCGTACCGATCCCCGCTGTAATCGAGCTGCGCGCGATAGCTCGTGGCCCCGACCGGGGAACCGTTGGTCCGCGTCTGCGCCCAGTACGTATTGATGTTGAGGTTGGTGAAGAAGGAGAAGGTCCCGTCGGCGCCGTACGCCTCGTTGGTTCCCGCGCCGGTTTGCAGTTGCGAGCGCCCGGTGAAGATGGCTCCAATGCTGGAGCGGCGCAGAATATCGCGCTTCAGACGCACGACCGAGAAATTGGTCGCCGCCGCGCCCGACACCGGCTCGTCGCCCGACTGCACGTCCAGAAGGCCCAGGCTGAAGCGCCCGACGCGCCCGGTCAGGCGCCCGCCGGCCAGGATGGGCACCGGTGGCGCCCCCTGATTGAGCCCGATGCTGCGGCTGTAGAACAGAATGGGCGTGTCGCCGGCATTGCCCGTGGCCGCTCCACCGCCGAACCCGAACGTGCCTTGATTCTCAAGAAAGAATTCGCGCTTCTCTGGGAAAAACAGGCTGAACCGGGTGAGATTGATTTGCTGCTCGTCGGCTTCAACCTGCGCAAAATCGGTATTGATCGTGAAGTCGGCCGTGAGGTTTCGCGTCACGCCGTATTTCACGTCCACGCCGACATCGCGGCCCCATTCATTCGAGAGTGGTGTGGGCCTCGCGTTGACGTCCGTGGTGAGGCTTGACGTGGCGTACGGCTTGATTGCGATGTTCCGCGTCGCGTCGGGTGCCTCCAGGCCCACCAACGTCGCCGCCAGCGACACGCGCATGGTCCCCTGCATCCCGATCGAGGCCGGGATCGGGGCGAGATGGGATATTTCGTTCTTCCACCGGTTGCGCCGGCGGACGTTGAAGCCCCAAACCTGGTCCCGCCCCTGGCCGTAGCGGAGCGACTTGAACGGAATGGCCATCTCGACGATCCAGCCTCCTTCGAATCGGCCCACGCCGAAGTCCCAGATTGGATTCCAGTCGCCGTTGTAATTTCGTTCGTTCGTCCCCTGCCCATCCATGCGTCCGCCGATGGGGTTGATGTTGAAGATGTTGGAGTTGCGACGGTCGTAGAAGGTGTCGAAGGAGAAGCCAATGTGGTCGTTTTGCAGGACGCTGCCATCCCGCCGCATCTCGTTGGCCAGGAGCCGTTCCGGCTGGCTTTCAAAGCAGCGCGCGATCACATACACATTGCTGTCGTCGAAGAAGACCCAGATGTCGGTCTTCTCCGTTGCCGGCGCGCCCTCCATCGGCTCGGTCTGAATGAAGTCTGAAATGGCCGGCACCGTCTCGTAGATCCGTTCGTCGAGCCTGCCGTCGATGCGAAGCGGCGCTGTCAGCCGCACGGCGCGAACCGTCACGCGGCCCGAGGCGTCGCGGGAGACGACGGCGGGAGGTGCCGGCGGCGGGGGACCCGTGATGGGGAACGGAAGGTCGACCCTCACCGGCGAGCCTGGGGCGCCACCGGAGAGGTCGGCCTGGCCGGCCTGGGCCGCCGAGGCAAGCAGAACACCGCTGACGAAGAGCCACCGTGCGGTGAGACCGGGAAGAAACCTCTGCATGTAGAAGGGGACGCCCGACTACCTTGAACGATCAATCCTTGGGCTGGCCGATTGCGCAGGCTCGGGCAGTATATCGCCGTTCGTCTCAGACCACGAACAGATTCTGGCCTGAGGCAACCACCGCAACTGGACACATCTCGATCCAGCGGAAGCGGACTTCACGCGGGCGCGGTCTCGACTGCCACGCCCAGCGAGTCTGAATCGGGAACCGAGGAGTTGAGTGTTTTGAAACCG
>MELA01000143.1:0-12435 GCA_001767495.1 Acidobacteria bacterium RIFCSPLOWO2_12_FULL_65_11
GTGCAAGGTGCATGGGTGCAATGTGCATGGGTGCAAGGTGTATGGGTGCTAAGGCTCATGCGGGGCACGCTTGCACCTTGCACTCTGCACCTTGCACCACAAGATGACGTCCCGAGAGTTTGCGGATCGATTGTCGATACGAGCCCGGCGGGCTGGCGTGGCGGTCCCCGAATCGGTTCAGAGGCAACTCGAGGAGTACTTTCGTCTCCTCGCGCACTGGAACTCGAAGATAAACCTGACTTCCCTGCCGCTTCGGACTCCCACAGACGAAGCCTTCGATCGCTTGCTGGTCGAGCCGCTTGCTGCTGCCAGACACATCCCAGATTCTGCCAATATCTGGCTGGATCTAGGGTCCGGCGGCGGCTCACCAGCTATTCCGCTGAAATTCTTACGTCCTTCAATCAGCCTGACAATGGTCGAAGCCAAAGCTCGCAAAGCAGCCTTTCTTCGAGAGGCAGTGCGCGTCTTGGGGCTAAGTGAGGCGACCGTTGAACAAGCTCGATTCGAAGAGCTTGCTTCAAGAACTGAGTTTCATCACCGATTCGATCTCGTCACCGTCCGAGCCGTCAGAAGCGGCGCCAGTCTATTCTCAGCGGCCCATACGCTACTTACCGGACATGGGCGACTGCTGCTCTTCCGTTCAAGCGAGCTTGGACCGCCAGATCCTGAAGGATTTAGGTTGATTGCTACGGCTTGCCTCCTGAGCCGGCCCCGCTCTTATCTCGTTTCGGTTCAAGCAGTCCCTTGAACAGTGTTCTTGGTGTTCCACGTGGAACAAACGGGTTGACGAAGATCCTTCTATTCCGTATCCTCAATCGTATCGTTTACGCGACAAGTCCAGCCAGACGAGCTATTTATGGTCATACGACCATAGTAACTTTAGGGAGTAATGAGCGTAAACTACTGAGAATACAACTAGTTATGGGAAGAATAGTCGCTGTCAGCAACCAAAAAGGAGGTGTAGGCAAGACCACGACCGCCATTAACTTGGCAGCCTCCCTCGCCCTGGCTGAACAGCGCGTCCTGCTCGTGGACATCGATCCACAGGGCAACCTGACGAGTGGTGTCGGCCAGAAGGGCAAGGCTGGACCGGGCGGCACTATCTACGACGCGCTCACGGCTGTCGAGCCGGTCGTCGATCCGCGGCCCTTTTTCATTCCTACGGGAGTCGATCAGCTGACGCTCATCCCGTCGGACCGCAATCTCACCGGCGCCGAGATTGAACTGGTCGGGCTCTCCCACCGGGAGGAACGACTGCGCACGCTGCTCACTCCCGTGCGCGACGAGTTCGATTACATCTTCGTCGATTGTCCGCCGTCGCTCGGCTTGCTGACGCTGAACGCGCTCGTGGCTGCCGACGCCGCGCTGATTCCGCTTCACTGCGAGTACTTCGCCCTTGAAGGCCTCGCCGATCTTGTCGGCACGATACGCCGCATTCGCGCCGCACTGAATCCCGCTCTCGACATCGAAGGCGTGCTGCTCACGATGTTCGACGAGCGCACCAATCTCGGCCAGCAAGTGGCGTCTGACGTCCGTCAGTTCTTCAAAGAGAAAGTCTTTCGCACCGTCATCCCGCGGAACGTCCGGCTCGGCGAGGCGCCGAGCCACGGCCTGCCCGTCATGCTCTACGACGTGAAATCACGCGGCGCCGAGGCGTACCTCGCGCTCGCGCGCGAACTGCTCGAACGGAGCGCGGCATGATCGAAAAACGTCCTGCGCTCGGCAAAGGCCTGAGCGCGCTCATTCCCGACGCGCCGCTACCGCCCGCCACAGCCGTCGAGGTTGATATCGACCTACTGTCTCCCAACCAATTCCAGCCGCGCGCGCACATCGACGCCACGGGCCTCGAGCAATTGTCCCAGTCGATCAAGACCAATGGCGTGATTCAGCCCATCGTGGTGCGCAAGGTGGGCGACCGCTTTCAGATTATCGCCGGCGAGCGCCGCTGGCGTGCAGCCGCCCGCGCGGGCCTGCAGCGGGTGCCGATTGTGGTGCGCGACGTCACGCCAGGGCGCGAACAATCGCTTCTCGAGATGGCCCTCGTCGAAAACATCCAGCGCGCGGATCTCAATCCCATCGAAGAAGCCTCCGCCTATCGCCGGCTGGCCGACCAGTTTCAGCTGAAGCAGGAAGACATCGCGACGGCAGTGGGGAAGGATCGCGCGTCGATCGCGAATTATCTTCGGCTGCTCAGATTACCTGACGAAGTCCGGAACGAGGTGGCAGGCGGTCGCCTGTCGATGGGACACGCGCGCGCGCTGCTGGCGCTCGGCGACCAGGCCGATCAGCTTCGCATGGCACGCGACGTCATCAGCCGAAACCTGTCGGTGCGCGAGACCGAATCGCTCGTCAAGAAGATCGTCGAAGGGCAGTCGGCACCTGAGCCGCCGGCTGCACCGAAGCCGGTTGACGTTCACACGCGCGCGGCGGAAGATCGCCTGCGCCTCCGGCTCGGCACCCGCGTCCGCATCGTCCGCCGTGGCGGCCGCGGGCGGATCGAGATTGACTTTGCGTCGGAAGAGGAGCTCATCAGGATCTACGAGCGGCTGACTGACGACCGCTAGTGGGGGATGGGAGTCGGGATTTGGCTCGGTAAGATTTGATGCGCGAATCCAGGCTTCCCAGATCCCCAAATCCCGAATCCCGAATCCCAAACCCCGATCTTGTCGCGGCTCGCCCGTGGATGATATAAATGACCGTTTGTCGGTCGGCGAAAAAAGCTCCACCCCGCACAGTGAATGATGCAAGCGCCTGCGGCCATACCGAGCCGAGGAAAAGCGCCCGCGGCCCGCGCGAGGATAGCGAGTCTTCGAGCGCCGCAGCGCGAGCGAGCGGGGGTGGGGCCCCGCGAGCAGTAAGAAATGCGAATCCGAGGCGAGGCATCAGCGTCAGTTCGCGCTGGGGGTGGGGCCCCAGCGCCAGTGAATAATGACCAGTAGGACAGCCGCCAAACGGTACGCGCGCGCTCTCTTCGACGTCGTCCTCAAAGAGCAGGGCAGTCTCCCGCAGATCGAGCAGGAGCTGGCGGGGTTTGTCGGCCTGCTGACCGAACACCCGACGCTGGCGAAGGTGTTGCTCAATCCCGCCGTTCCCGTTCCCCGCAAGCGCGCCGCGGTGGCCGAGCTGACCGCCCGCGCACAGACGATGCCGGTCCTCGCCAAGCTGCTCGTGCTGCTGGCAGAGCGCGACCGCCTGGCGCTGCTCGACGATCTGCTGGCTGCGTACCGCGAGCGGCTGCACGACCATCAGAAGATCGTCGCCGTGGAAGTGACGACGGCGATGGCTCTCAGTGACGAGCATGCGCAGGCAATTGAGCGCAGCCTGGCACAGGTCACCAGCCGGACGGTGTCACTCCGCACGAAGGTGGATGCGTCGATCGTCGGCGGGCTCGTCGCGCGCGTCGGCGGCACGGTGTACGACGGCAGCGTCACACGACAGCTCGAGAGGATGCGACAAAGACTCGTGGAGAACGCCTGAGTTGGGATTTGGGGTTCGGGGTTTGGGATTCGGAGAGAACTTGGGATTCGGAGGATTCGGGCTTGGATCCCGAATCCCCAATCCCAAAGCCCGAATCTCGACAGCGTAAGGGGACCGATGGACATCAAGGCCGAGGAAATTTCCAAGATCATCCGCGAACAAATCGGGAGCTACAGCGTCGACGTCGACGTCGCGGAAGTGGGCAGCATTGTGTCGCTTGGTGACGGCATCGCGCGAGTGCACGGCGTCGAGAACGCCATGGCGGGCGAGATGCTCGAGTTCCCGCACGGCATATTCGGCATCGCCCTGAACCTCGAAGAGGAAAGCGTCGGCGCGGTGTTGCTCGGCGAGTTCCAGAAACTCAAGGAAGGCGATCAGGTCAGGCGGACCGGGCGGATCATCTCGGTGCCGGTGGGCGACGAGCTCCTCGGGCGCGTCGTCAACGCCTTAGGACAGCCGATCGACGGCAAGGGGCCGGTTGCCACCAAACAGTTTGCTCCCATCGAGCGCCTCGCCCCTGGCGTGGTCGATCGGCAGCCGGTCAAAGAGCCGCTGCAGACGGGGCTGAAGGCGATCGACGCGATGGTCCCGATCGGCCGCGGCCAGCGCGAGCTCATCATTGGCGACCGGCAGACAGGGAAGACCGCGGTCGCTCTCGACGCGATCCTCAATCAAAAGGACACCGGCGTCATCTGCATTTACAACGCGATCGGACAGAAACAGTCGACCGTTGCGCAGGTCGTGCGCACGCTCGAGGACGCCGACGCCATGCGCTACTCGATCGTCGTCGCTGCCGCGGCGTCAGACCCGGCGCCCCTTTTGTACATCAGCCCGTATTCGGCCTGCGCGATGGGCGAGTACTTCAGAGACAGCAAGCGCCACGCGCTCTGCATCTACGACGATTTGTCCAAGCATGCGCAGGCCTATCGAGAGATTTCGCTGCTGCTGCGCCGGCCGCCCGGCCGCGAGGCGTACCCCGGCGACGTGTTCTACCTGCATTCGCGTCTGCTCGAGCGGGCGGCCAAGCTCAAGAACGACCTGGGCGGCGGATCGTTGACGGCGCTCCCGGTCATCGAAACGCAGGCGGGCGACCTGTCGGCGTACATCCCGACCAACGTCATCTCGATTACCGACGGGCAGATCTTTCTCGAATCGGACCTCTTCAATCAGGGCGTCCGGCCGGCCATCAACGTCGGCAACTCGGTGTCGCGCGTCGGCGGCTCGGCGCAGATCAAGGCGATGCGCCAGGTCGCGGGGACCCTGCGGCTCGATCTGGCCCAATACCGCGAGCTGGCGGCGTTCGCCCAGTTCGGCAGCGACCTCGACAAAGCGACGCAGGCCCAGCTCAACCGCGGCGCGCGGCTGGTGGAAATCCTCAAGCAGCCGCAGTACGAACCGCTCCCGGTCGAGCGGCAGGTGGCCATCATTTACGCCGGCACCAACGGCTATCTGGACAACATCGCCACCTCCGATGCGCGGCTCTTCGAGACCGAGCTGTACGCGTCCCTCGAGGCGCGCCACCCGCAGGTCCTCGGTGGCATTGCCGAGAAGAAAGAGCTCACCGACGAGCTCAAGCGCGCGCTCGACGAGGCAGTCAAGGAATTTTCGATCGACTTCGCGGCGAGAAAGGCCGCCGCCGCGTAAATGCCGTCACTGATCGATCTCCGGCGCCGGATCCGCGCCGTGAAGAACACGCAGCAGATCACCAAAGCGATGAAGATGGTCGCCGCGTCGAAGCTGCGCCGGTCGCAGGAGCGCATCATGAACGCGCGGCCGTACGCCGTGCAGATGCAGCGCGTGCTGGCGAGCGTGGCGACACGCGTGGATCCTTCGATTCACCCGCTGCTCGCACCGCGCGAGAGGCGGCCCGATAGTCGCACGCTCGCCATCGTCGTCACCGGCGACAAAGGTTTGTGCGGCAGCTTCAATACCAACGCGATCAAAGCCGCCGGCGCCTTCGTCCTGGGCAACGCCGGACCCTGCTCGCTCGGCCTGGTCGGCCGGAAGGGGCGCGACTTCTTCGGACGGCGTGGGTTTTCCGTGCTGTTCGAGCAGGTCGGCATCTTTCAGAAGCTCGGGTACGATCACGCGCGGACCATCGCACAGATCGCCGTCGACGCCTTCGTCGACGGCCGGGTCGATCGCGTGGTACTCATCTACAACGAGTTCAAATCGGTCATGACGCAGCGTGTCGTGGTCGACGAGCTGCTGCCGATCGGTCGCAGAGAAGTCGAGGGTGCCGTGCTCTCGGACGCAGGAGTCGACTACTTGTACGAGCCGGCGCCGCAGGACATCTTCAATCAGCTGCTGCCGCGATACGTTGACGTACAGGTCTATCGGGCGCTCCTTGAGAGCAACGCCGCGTTTTTTGCGGCGCAGATGACGGCGATGGATACGGCGTCGAAAAATTCGGCCGACATGATCGACAGCTTGACGCTTTATATGAACAAGGTCCGGCAGGCGGCGATCACGAGAGAGATCATCGAGGTGGTCTCGGGGGCACAAGCACTCTAGAGCTGGGATTCGGGATTCGGGATTTGGGATTTGGGGTTTGGGATTCGCTAGAACCTGAGTCTCGCCGAATCCCAAATCCCAAATCCCAAATCCCGACGAGGATCAAGAATGTCTGAGCAGCAAGTGGGCAAGATCGTCCAAATCATCGGTCCGGTCATTGACGTGGAATTCGAGGCCGGCCGTCTCCCCGAGATCTACAACGCCTTGCACGTCGTGGCGGATGGCATCGATGTCATTGCCGAGGTGGAGCAACATCTTGGCGAGAACCGCGTGCGCGCCGTCGCCATGAAGCCGACCGATGGCATGCAGCGCGGCATGAAGGCCGTCGACCTCGGCGAGCCGATTACCGTCCCGGTGGGACCGGAAACGCTCGGCCGTGTGTTGAACGTGCTGGGCGAGCCGGTGGACTTCCCGGATCGGCCGGTCAAATCGAAAGAGCGCTGGTCCATCCATCGCCCGCCGCCGAGCCTCGAGGACCAGTCGACCGAGTTGAAGATGTTCGAGACGGGCATCAAGGTCATCGACCTGCTCGAGCCGTACCTGCAGGGCGGCAAGATTGGGCTCTTCGGCGGCGCCGGCGTGGGCAAGACGGTCGTCATCATGGAGCTCATCAACAACATCGCCATGAAACACGGCGGGGTGTCGGTGTTCGGCGGCGTCGGCGAGCGCACGCGTGAAGGCAACGATCTGTGGCTCGAGTTCCAGGAGAGCGGCGTCATCGACGTGAACGATCCGAGCAAGTCGCGCGCGGCGCTCGTCTACGGACAGATGACCGAGCCGCCGGGCGCGCGGCTGCGTGTCGGACTGTCGGCGCTGACGGTGGCCGAGTACTTCCGCGACGCGGAAGGGAAGGACGTGCTGCTCTTCATCGACAACATCTTCCGGTTCACGCAGGCCGGCTCGGAAGTCTCGGCGCTACTGGGCCGCATGCCGTCCGCCGTGGGGTACCAGCCGACGCTGCTGACCGAGATGGGGGAGCTGCAAGAGCGCATCACGTCGACCAAGAAGGGATCGATCACCTCGGTGCAGGCGATCTATGTGCCGGCCGACGACTACACCGATCCGGCGCCCGCGACGGCCTTCGCGCACCTCGATGCGACCACCAACCTGTCGCGTCAGATTGCAGAGCTGGGCATTTATCCGGCCGTCGATCCACTGGCGTCGAGCTCGCGCATTCTCGACCCGCGGATCATCGGCCAGGAGCACTACAACGTGGCACGCCAGGTCAAGCAGGTGCTGCAGCGCTACAAGGATCTGCAGGACATCATCGCGATTCTCGGCATCGACGAGCTGTCGGAGGACGATCGGTTGACGGTGTCGCGCGCGCGCAAGATTCAGAAGTTTCTGTCGCAGCCCTTCTTCGTCGCGCAGCAGTTCACGGGCCTCGCAGGCAAGTACGTGCCGATTGCCGACACGATTCGTGGCTTCAAGGAAATTGTTGAAGGCAAGCATGACGAGATTCCGGAGCAGGACTTCTATCTCGTGGGCTCGATAGACGAGGTGCTCGAGAAGTTCAGAAAACGCCAGGCGGCTTGAAGATGGGATTTGGGGTTCGGGATTCGGGATTTGGGGGATCTGGGAGATCGGGGAGATCGAGATTGGGGTGGTCCGAATCCCAAATCCCCAATCCCGAATCCCAGCAATGAGACATGTCTTTACAACTACAGATTGTGTCGCCCGATCGCGCGCTCGTGAACGAGCGGGTCGATGAGGTCGGGATCCCTGGGACCGAAGGGTACTTCGGCGTCCTTCCGGGACACACGCCGCTGCTCGCGTCGCTGGGGGTTGGGGTGCTCTGGTATCGCCAGGGGCGGGATATGCACTATCTCACCATCGCCTTTGGGTTCGCGGAGGTGCAGCCCGACCGTGTGACAATCCTCGCCCAGACCTCGGAGAAGGCGGACGAAATCGACGCCGCGCGCGCCGAGGCGGCAAAAAAGCGCGCCGAAGAGCGCTTCGCCAGGCCGACGACCGACATCGACTTCGAGCGGGCCCGCGTCGCGCTCCTCAAGTCGCTCGTCCGGCTGCAAGCGGCGAGTCGCGCGAGGATTCGTAGCTAGCACGAACCCCTTTGCTGTAGTGTCCGCCTTTAGGCGGACCGTGCGGGTCCGGCTGAAGCCGGACACTACGTACTGTCTCTTTCTAATTTGACAGTCTCCACTTCCCTGAGTCTTCGAGCGCTCTTCAAGGCCGCGATCGCGCGGAGCGGCATGGACGTGTCCGCTCGCGTCGTGTCGGGCCTCAGTCGGTCTGCCAAGGCCCTGTACGTCGCCGGTGCGGCCCAGGCGCTCCCGCGCGGCTTCGTCCTCTACATTGTGCCGGGCGATGGCGACCTCGAGCAGACGGTTGCCGACGTCGGGTTCTTCGTCTCGGCGCTCGAGGGACTGTCTCAGGCGGTCGCCGCCCGCGCCGTCCTGCCGTTTCCATCTCACGAAGTCGATCCGTACCGGGGCTTGGCGCCGCACGTCGGCGTGACGTCGGCACGGGCGCGCGCGCTTCACGCGATGGCCACGTCCGAGGCTCGCGTGATCGTCGCCTCGGCGGCCGCCCTTCTTCCGCGCGTCAGCCCGCCCGACCGCCTGCTCGCGGCATCGTTGCATCTGAAGCCGGGCGACGAGGTCTCGCCGACCGATCTGGCGGAGCACCTGGTGGACGCCGGATTCAGTCGAGAAGACCCCGCCGACGAGCACGGCGAATTCGCGGTTCGAGGTGGGATCTTCGACGTATTTGCTGCCGGGGCCGCCGAACCGATTCGGCTGGAATTCATCGGCGACACGATTGAATCGATGCGCACGTACGATCCGGCCACGCAACGCTCGCTTGCGGCCATCGATCAGGTGACGATCGTGCCGCTTGGCGACGTGCTCGGCGGCGACCGCAGCGCGACCCTCGTCGACTATCTCGCGCGGGCCAGAGAAGCCCGCGTCATCGTGTCGGAGCGCGATGAAGTCGAGGCGAATGCGATCGCGCTGGTCGAGCAGGTCCAGGAAAGTTACCAATCCCTAATCAGCAATCAACAATCCGCAATCAGCAATGCGACGTCGCCGTCGCCGACGGACCTGCTCGCCGACTGGAGCCTGCTCGACGCGAAGATCGCGCAGGCCACCAGCCTGGCCCAGCTGGGCCTTGAGCCCGACACCCCCGAATCCCCCTCCGAATCCCAAATCCCAAATCCCAAATCCCGAGTCGGAGTCAGGTGCCAGCCCGCCGTCGAACTGAACGGCCGCGTCCCCGACTGGGCAGTGGAGATTCGACGCCTTCGAGACGCCGGCGAAACGGCGCTCTTCGTGGCCGCGACACCCGGGCGGGCCGAGCGAACCATCGAGCTGCTGAAGGAGTATGACGTCTTCGCGGTTCCCATAGATGACATCCAGGCCGACCAAGCCAGCTATGCGGCCGTGCTCGTGGCGACGGGTGGACTGTCGCGCGGCTTTCGGCTCCCCGACGCCGGCCTGCAGATTTATGCCGAGGCCGACGTCTTCGACGAGGAGTGGCACGCGCCGGAACGGCGGCGGTCGGTCGCGAAGGCGTTTCTCTCGGATCTCCGAGATCTCAAGGTCGGCGACCTGGTGGTCCACGTCGACCACGGGATCGGGGCGTTTGTCGGCCTCAAGCGGATCGGTGTCGGCGACACGGTGCAGGAGTTTCTCGAGCTGCGGTATGCCGGCGACGACAAACTGTTTGTGCCCGTCGAGCGGCTCGACCTGGTTCAGAAGTACACCGGCGGCACACGTCCGCCGCTCGACAGGTTAGGCGGCACGTCGTGGGAGCGCGCGAAAACGAAGGTCAAGCGAGCCATGCGCGACATGGCGGAAGAGCTGCTCAAGCTCTACGCCGCGCGCAAGGCCGTGCCCGGCCACGCCTTCAGCCCCGACTCGCACTGGCAGCGGGAGTTCGAGGATGCGTTCGAGTACGAGCTGACGCCGGATCAGGCGACCGCGATCGTCGAGATCAAGCGTGACATGGAGGCCCCGACGCCGATGGACCGGCTGTTGTGCGGCGACGTCGGCTACGGCAAGACCGAGGTGGCCATGCGCGCCGCGTTCAAGGCGGTGATGGACGGGAAGCAATCAGCATTTCTGGCGCCGACGACCGTGCTGGCGTTTCAGCATCAGAAGACGCTCAAGGAGCGGTTCGCCGGATTCCCCGTACGCATCGACATGGTCAGCCGCTTCCGCTCCAAGGCAGAGCAGAACGAGGTGCTGGCCGATCTGGCCGCCGGCAAAGTCGACATCATCGTGGGCACCCATCGGCTGCTGTCGAAGGACGTGAGGTTCCACGATCTCGGGCTGCTCGTCGTAGACGAGGAACAGCGGTTTGGCGTCGCGCACAAGGAGAAGATCAAGCAGCTCAAAAAGAGTGTGGACGTGCTGACGATGAGCGCGACGCCGATTCCCCGGACGCTCAATATGTCGCTCGTCGGCATCCGCGACATGTCGATCATCGAGACACCGCCCAAGGATCGTCTCTCGATTCAAACGAGCGTCGTCAAGTTCGATCGGGAGGTCATCCGGCGGGCGATCCGCAACGAGCTGGCTCGCAGCGGACAGGTATATTTCGTCCACAATCGCGTGGAATCGATCTTCTCGATCGGCAATCTCATCGCGCGTCTGGTGCCGGAGGCCCGCGTGGTCGTCGGGCACGGGCAGATGGACGAGGCTGCGCTCGAGCGCGCGATGCTCGATTTCGTGGCGCGCAAGTTCGACGTGCTGCTGGCCACGACGATTGTCGAGAACGGCCTGGACATTCCCAACGCCAATACCATTGTGATCAACCGCGCGGACCGCTACGGCCTGTCGCAGCTCTATCAGCTTCGCGGCCGCGTGGGCCGGTCGGACCGCCCGGCCTACGCCTATTTGCTGATTCCACCCGACGACAATCTGGCGCCGATTGCGAAGAAGCGGCTCGCGGCCATCAAGGAGTTCAGCGATCTCGGCAGCGGGTTTCGCATCGCCGCGCTCGATCTCGAGATTCGCGGCGCCGGCAACCTGCTCGGTGGAGAACAGAGCGGGCAGATTGATGCCATAGGCTTCGAGATGTACATGAAGCTCCTCGAACAGACGGTCCGTGAGCTCAAGGGCGAAGAGATCGAGGACGAAGTGCGAGCGACCGTGAACCTGGGGGTCGATCTGCGGATCGACGAATCGTACGTGCCCGATGTGAACCAGCGGCTGATGCTCTACCGAAAGGTGGCTGCGGCGCGGCGCGAGGAAGAGATCGATCGTGTGCTGGAGGAGGCCGCGGATCGCTACGGCCCGATGCCGGCCACATTCCTGAACCTGGCCGATTACGGCCGCATCCGCGTGATGGCCGACCGGCTCGGCATCGACACCATCGACCGCGAAGGCCGTACCGTCGTCCTACGGTTCAGGCCGCAGGCGAAGGTCGATCCCGCGCGGCTCGTCTCGCTGGTGCGGCAGCGATCTGGCCTGGTGCTCGTCCCGCCCGCGGCTCTTCGGGTGCACTTGGATGGGATTGGGGATTCGGGATTCGGGGTTCGGGGCGCCGGCAGGATTCTTCCTTCAGGCCCCAAATCCCGAATCCCGAATCCCCAATCCCGACTCCCAAGTCCCTGGGCGCGGTTCGAACGGAACGCGAAAGCCGCACCCAAGGAAGATCCGCGGGCGCCGGGCGGGATGCTGGAACAGGTCGGCGACGTGTTGAGCGAACTGCTCGATCGAGGGTAAAATGCGACGTTTGAATACGTTACCCATGTACCGGCGTCGGCGCTTCGTCCGCGAGACCGTCCTCTGCGCCGCGTTGGCAGTGGCTGGGATCGCCGACGCCCAGGTGATCGAGCAGATCCTGGTCAAGGTGAACGGCGAAGTGTTCTCCACGACCGACCTCGAGAACCGCCAGGCCCTCACGCTGCGCCAGCGTAACCTGACCCTCGATCTAAGAACCGCGTCGAGCGACCAGCAGCTCCGCAAGCTGCTCGACGAGATCATGCCGCAGCTCATGGTTGATGCCATCAACGAGCTGGTTGTCGTGCAGCGCGGCAAAGAGCTGGGGTACGTGCTGAGCGACGAGGAGTTCAAGAGGGTCGTGGACAACATCCGGAAGGAAAACAAGCTCGAAACGGAGGAGCAGTTCCAGGCGGCCCTCAAAGGTGAGGGCCTGACGATGGCCGACTTGAGGCGGAACCTGGAGCGGCAGATGATCTACCAGCGGGTGCAGCAGACCGAGGTCCTTGGCCGGGTGGGTGTGACCGACGAGGAAGCGAGAAGGTATTACGACACCCACATGAATGAGTTCACGACGCCGGCGTCGGTCACCGTGCGCGAGATTCTCATCCCCGTTCCGAGCGACGAACGAGGCACCAACGTCGCGGCAGACGAGGCGGCCAAGGCGCGGGCCGATGCGGTGCGCGAGCGCCTGCTCGCCGGAGAGCGCTTCGAGCAGCTCGTCGCCGAGGTGTCCGAAGCGCCCTCACGCGCGAGTGGC
>MELA01000143.1:12448-41949 GCA_001767495.1 Acidobacteria bacterium RIFCSPLOWO2_12_FULL_65_11
CGCTGAGCGTCAGCGACCTGCCGGAGTCGTTGGCCAAGATCATCGAGCCGCTGAAGATTGGAGAGGCGACGCCGGTGGTGCGCACGACGCGGGGCTACCAACTGTTCAAGCTTGAAGCCTCGACGCCCAACGAAACCATGACCTTCGATCGGGCGCGCGAACGAATCAGCGAGCGCGTCTTCACGGACAAACGGAAGGAAGAGCTCCAGAAGTATTTGGAGAAGCTGCGGGCGCAGGCCATCATCGAGTGGAAGAATGCGGACGTGAAGAAGGCCTTTGACGAAGGGTTGAGTAAGATGTAGTGTCCGGCTTTGGCAGTAAGATGTAGCAGTAAGATGTAGTGTCCGGCTTTAGCCGGACCCGCAAGGGCGACCAACCACGACACCCCCCAGCCCCCAGCCCCCGGACACCAGCCACCAGCTGCAGTGGTACGCCATCTGGACGCGCTCGCGGCACGAGCAGGTCGTGCGCGAGCAGCTCGATAAAAAGGGCATCGACGCATTTCTGCCGACCATCACGCGCTGGAGCCGGTGGAAGGATCGCAAGAAGAAGATCGACTGGCCGCTGTTTCCGGGCTACTGCTTTGCGCGGTTCGATCCCGGTAATGCGCTCCCCATCTTGAAGTGCGCCGGTGTGGTGAACATCGTGTCCTTCGAAGGGAAGCCCGCGCCGATTCCAGAGTACGAGCTCGACAGCATCCGGGTACTGGTCGCGAGCGAGCTGCAGTACGATCCCTGTCCGATGATTCACGAGGGGATGATGGTCGAAGTTGTTCACGGGCCGCTCGGCGGCGTCATCGGGCGCCTGCTGCGGAAAGACGCGCCGAAGGCCCGGCTCGTCCTCTCGGTCGATCTCATCGGCCAGGCCGTGTCGGTTGAAGTTGACGCGGCGGACGTGAAGCCCTATTGAGGACTGAGGCCCTATTGAGGACTGAAGCCCTATTGATGTAGTGTCCGGCTTCAGCCGGACTTGGGTACCTGCCCGAATTGGTCTGCGTGCCTGCCGACAAAAGTCATCCACGACGAAACCTTCCCGCTTGGCTTAAGATCGTCGTTGCACGTTGAGGAAAAATCGGTTACAAGAGCGTCGCTGGCGCCGTGATGTGGTGCTACACTCCCACGAAGATACACATCACATTCAGCCGATAATACAGCGCGTCACGAAACAGCCCTTGGTCCACGCGAGGAAGCAGAGAGACCGATGTCGTCGTGACGATCTGCGGCCTTGGATGCGTGCTCTGCTGGATCCACTGCAGCAACGTATCTTGAGCCGTGAGGCTCAGGTCGGCGGCGTGCTGCAGGACGAGGGTGCCGGTTTCGTCGGTGGGCACTGCGAACTGCCGGCTCGAGCACCACACGACTGGTGGCTGGAGCGAGGGCAGGAGGGACTGGACGAGTCGCGACGTGTCGGACTCCGTTCCGACGAGGAGGATGTTCGGACGCGCGCCGAGTAACGCACGCCAGTCTTCGGCCGATATTCCGAGGTTCGACGATTTCGGAGTCAAGGGTTGGCGCTTCGGTGCTCAGGTGAACTCCGATTATCCGTGCAGCGTGGCACGTGTCAAGGAAACTCTGACTCTTCACCTTGCGTTTTTCGAGCCGCGGTATGGCGATGCTGAAGCGTGTCCTCTTAGTTGAGCCGGATCAGGCGGCGGCGGGACCGCTCTACGAAGCCATGCGGAGCGTCGCCGAGGTGCACCTGCATGCTCAATTCGAAACGGCACGCACCCACCTCCTCACGATGCCTTTTGATTTCGTCATTACCAACCTTCGTCTGAAGGCCTTTAACGGCCTGCATCTGGTTCATCTCGCCGCCGCTGCCGAACTGCCGGCGCGCGCCATCGTCTACACCAGCGAGTACGACCCGGCGCTGGCAAAAGAGATTCAACGAGCCGGCGCGTTCTACGAGACCAAAGATGCCCTGATGCACGCCATCGCGGTGTACCTTCAGAGTGCGCTTCCTTCCCAAGACCGTCGAAATCCCTGCGTCCGAGATCGCCGGAACGACGTTCGGAGTGGACGGCGCTGTTGGGATCCGGCGAATCTCCAGCCTTCACCGGCCGCGTAGCGAGCGGGACAACCACCTGCTGCCGCGAACCGTGTCGACGCCGCGGGAAACCGCGTCTGCGGCGATCTGTCGGCGGCATGCCGCAGGTCCTTGACCTGCGGCGGATTTCGGCGCCTCCGACGCGGTTTCCCGTCTATCGCTTGCGTCGCGCCGCTCCAACGGTTCGCGTCCGCAGCTGGTTGTCCGGCTCAGTTGTAGTGTCCGGCTTCAGCCGGACCTTCGGTCTGACGGCGTAGAGTGCCGCGCCGATCGTCGCGCCGAAGGTATCCGCCAGCCAGTCGTTGAGGTCCGTGCTTCGCAATGGCACGAATGCCTGGTGCCATTCGTCGGTCGCGCCGTACCCGCTCGCGAGCAGCAGGGCAGTGAGCGCGGCCGCCAGCCAGCCCAGGCCTTCACCCGTCAGCGCGCGACAAAAGAGAACCGCGAGACCGGCGTACTCCGCCAGATGCAGCAGCTTGTCCCAGACATGCTCGGTCACTTCAGGCATCGGGCTCGATTCGGACGAGAACTGGAAGATGAGGACCATGTACAAGAGCGGCGGCAGCCACAGCGAGACGCGGCGCATACGGTAGGATATTACGTGAACCAGCGCCTGCGGCCATGCGAGCCAGTGAGTGCTAGCGCCTGCGGCCATGCCGAACCGAGGACAAGTAAATCCGAGGTGAGGCATCAGCGTCAGTTCGCGCTGGGGGTGGGGCCCCAGCGCCAGTGATTTATGAGAATCGGAGCAGTTGACCTCCCTTCACCCTTCGCCGTAGCGCCGATGGCGGGCATGACCGACACCGCCTTTCGTCGTCTCGTCAAACGCCACGGCGGCTGCGGCCTGGTGGTCACCGAGATGGTGAGCTCGGAGGGGCTCGTCCGCGGCATCGACCGGACGCTCGAGTTCGCCGAGTATACGGAAGAAGAGCGGCCGATCGCGATTCAGATCTTCGGCGGCGATCCAGAAAAGATGGCCGCCGCTGCCCAGATTGTCGAGGGCATGGGCGCCGACATCGTCGACGTGAACATGGGGTGTCCGGTGCCGAAGATCGCCAGCCACAACGCCGGCTGCAGCCTGATGCGCGAGCCCGAGCACGCCGCGGGCGTGATTGCGGCGATGGTCAAGGCGGTGAAGATTCCGGTGACCGTGAAGATGCGGGCCGGGTGGAACGACGCCGAGCGAAATGCGCCGGCGCTGGCCAAGATGGTTGAGGAGGCCGGCGCCTCCGCGATTGCCGTGCACGGTCGAACGGCGGCGCAAAGCTACAGCGGGTCGGCCGACTGGGATCTCGTCAGCGAGGTTGCGGACGGAGTGACGATTCCGGTGTTCGGGAGTGGCGACTGCGTGGAACCCGAGCAGGTTGTTGCACGCCTTCGGTCGGGTGTTGCCGGTGTGCTGGTAGGCCGGGGCGTGCTTCGCAACCCGTGGATTCTCGCGCAGGCCGAAGAATTGGCCGCAGGGCGTACGCCGCGGGCCGTATCACTCGAAGATCGCGGCCGGTTCCTCTTCGATTACATCGAGCTGCTCCAGCACGAGCGCGTCCGCGACCCCGAGGGCTTTCGCCACCTCGCACCCTGCACCGCGCACCCTGCCTGCACCGCGCACCCTGCCTGCACCGCGCACCCTGCACCGTGCACCCTGCACTCTGCACCCAGTTCTCACGATAAATGGATCGTCAACAAGATCCGCGCGCTGGGATCCTGGTACACCAAGGGACTGGAAAACGGCTCACGCCTCCGCACCGCCATCAACAGCGCCGGGGCGCTCTCTGAGCTGCAGGACGTGGTCGCCGGCTTCTTTTTTGCGACCGATAATCAGCCCAATGAACTGCCCGATATGGCACACGAGAGATCGCCCGATACTTCTAGACAGATGTCCCGATACTTCTAGACAGATGTAGTGTCCGGCTTTAGCCGGACGTCTTTCCGGCATGAAACTCGCTCTCCTGGCTGCGTCCCTCGTTGCCACGTTGGCCTGCGGCAGCGCAGCCGAGCCGGCCCGCGCCCGCATCGCGCCCGAGTACGACACCAAGACCGGCAAGCTGCAATTACTGAAGTACGACTCGAACGGAAACGGGACGGTCGACACCTGGAGCTACATGGACGGCGTCCGCATCCTGCGCATCGAGATCGATGCGGACGAAGACGGCAAGCTCGATCGATGGGAGCACTACGGCGCCGACCAGAAGCTCGAAAAGGTCGGCTTATCGCCCAGCGGTGACGGCAAGGCGACGCGCACCGAGTGGCACGAGCAAGACGTCCTCGTGCGCGCCGAAGAAGACACCGACGAAGACGGCCGCACGGATAAGTGGGAGACCTACGAGAACGGTCGTCTCACCGCGGTAGCCTTCGACACCCTGCACCGGGGCACGCCCGATCGCCGGCTGATCTACGGTCCGGATGGCTCCGTGCGCGTCGAGGTCGATGCCGCCGGCGACGGCCGCTTCGTAGCTTCCGGGGTCTCGAGCCGCCCCGCCCCGCGTCGATGAGAACTTCCTCGTTCCTACTCGCGGGCCTGCTGGTCCTTATCACCCAAACGGCTGGAGCGCAGACGACGACGCCCGATGGCGGGCCCGATCCGTCGATGGTGCGGGTTCGCCTCGGCCCCTTGTGGATGAATCCGACGCTCGCGCTCACCAACCTCGGCATGGACGACAACATCTTCAACGAGCCGGCCGACGCGCCGCCGAAGAGGGATCTGACCCTCACGCTTTCGCCGCAGACCGATCTATGGCTGCGCATGGGCCGGACATGGCTCAGCGGCAACCTCAGACAAGACATCGTCTGGTACAAGGATCACGCGAGCGAGCGCTCGGGGAATACCAGTTATGGGGTTGGCTGGCGCGTGCCGCTCAACCGTCTCGCGTTTGGGACGTCGGCCGGCTGGGCGAGCACGCGCGAGCGGCTTGGGGTCGAGATTGACACGCGGCCGCGGCGCGACGAGACGAAGTACGGCGCCACGGTTGAGATCCGCGCCCTGTCGAGGACGTTTATCGGGGTCAACGGAAGCTGGACGAGAACCGAATTCGAGACCAACGAGTTTTTTCTGGGCAGCAACCTCCACGACGAGCTGACGAGAGAGGGCATTGTGGCCGGGCTGGCCCTTCGCCATCAATTGACGCCGCTGACGAGCCTCACCTTCAGCGCCTCGCGCGCGGAAGATCGCTTCGAGTTCTCTCCCGTTCGCGACAGCAACTCGATGATCTATTCCGCAAGCATCACGTTCGATGCCTCCGCGCTCATCAGGGGCACGGCGAGCGTCGGGTATCGAGATTTTGCTCCGCGGTTCTCAACGGTTCCCGGCTACAAGGGAATGACGACGGCCGTCGATCTGTCGTACACGCTGTTTGGCGCCACGCGGTTTGGCGGGCAGGTCACCCGCGACGTGCAGTACTCGTACGACGTCAACCAGCCGTACTACCTTGCGACCGGCGTCAACGCGTCGGTCGCGCAGCAGATCTTCGGGCCCATCGACGCTATTGGACGGATCGGCTGGCAGCGCCTGGACTACGAGGATCGGGCCGGCGCCTCGGTGGCCGTGCCAGGCAGAAGCGACTACGTTCACACGGCCGGCGGGGGAGTCGGCTACCGCATGGGGAGCACGGGGAACATGAGGATTGGCTTCAACATCGACAGACAAACACGCACGTCAGACATGCCCGGCCGTCAATATGAGGGATTGCGGTACGGCACGTCGATTACGTACGGGACGTAGGCATTTCGAAACGGCTCAGTAACCTGCCACATTGAATTTTGCGCGATGACTATGAGGATCATAAGGGGCAGATCGACCTGTTGATCGCCCGACAGATGGCACAAGATCAGCGGTGAAGTTCCTGCCGAGCGGTTCCTAGATCGCGGTGAGTCCGATTGACAGGATGAGCAACGACTCCTCCTGATTCTCGAAGCGCTCAATGCGCGGGCGTTCGCGCCGGAGCAAATCCGCAATGGCCACCGTTCCAGCGTTGCCGACGTCGAGCCAGATGATTTTTGGTGGAGCCCCCTCGAGGTAACTGCGGTCGCGGAAGTCGGTATCCTTCGACACGACGACGTGGCCGTGCGTACGGGCATGATCCCAGATCCGGCTATCCTCTGCGGCGAGGAGGCCGATGCCTCTGACGTGGGCACAGTCGGGGAAGTCATGGGCAAGGATGCCCACGAGCTTGTGACTCAGGTTCGCGTCGAACAGGAGCTTCACGCGACCGAGTTGGCCAAACGACGCTCGCGGGCGGCAGCAAAAGCCAGGGCAGCCCGAATGTCTTCGCGCGTAAGGTCAGGGAAATCGCTCAGGACCTGGTCTTCGGTCATCCCGCCGGCGAGGTATTCCAGCACGTCGTACACCGTGATACGGGTTCCCTTGATGCAGGGCTTCCCGCTTCGAACGGCCGGATTCACCGAGATGCGTTCTTGCCACGCCATGGCGCGATTCTACCTCCATGGCCCCACGGCCGTCACCGATATCAGAGGACAACCGAAAAGCCGAGCGAAGAAGCGCGCATGAGCGGCGGCGCGCGACGTCGAGCGGTTCCTGGCCGACAGGTGGGCCGCGAGCTCTGGGGGATTGAGGTGAAGGCCTCGCGTCACGCCGATGCGCGCGATCTGAAGGGGCTGGAGGCGTTCGCGGCGCGCGCGCGCAAGGTCACGCGGCAGATCGTCGTGTTCCTCGGCACCCGCCGGCAGCGCATTGGCAAAGTCGAGGCGCTACCCCTGGAAGAGTTCCTCGCCGAGCTAGTGCGGAAGGACGTCGGCGAGCGGCACCGTCACAACAGGGTCCACCGTGCGAAGGACGCCGTCTCTGGCCTCCCGGCTGCCGTCGAGCGTGTGGACAAACGCCCGAGGCCCCTTGGGATTGACGACCCAGACGCACCGAATGCCAAGGCGCAGATAGTCGTCGACCTTCTCCTGCAGATCGCTGGCACGGTCGTCCGGGGAAAGGACTTCGACCACGAGGAACGGAGGCTCCGTGACGATGCGCCCGGCCGGCCGGGGTCCGGCGACGAGGCACACATCGGGGACGCGGAATCGGGTCGGACTCACCTGCACGCGCACCGCGACGGCCGACCAGAATTGCGGATAGCGGGCACGGAAGAACGTGACGAAGCCGGTTTGGCACTCGGCATGGTCGATCTCGCCCCCATGACGCTCCACGACCCGTCCGTCGACGTACTCGCGGTCGCCGTCCTGGAAACTGGTGCCGAGGTACTCCTGGACCGACAACAGCGTGGCGGGCTCCATGACGTGCATGCTACACCTCTGGCCAGCCCCACGAGCGACTCCCGACTCCAGGCAGCCTCCATGGCCGTTCAGCTCCACACGCAGGACACCGGCGCCGCAAACATCCGGTCACCGAAGGGGACCATGTGCTCTCCATCGAAGAGGACGAGCCCCGAGCCGCAAGGCGTCACGTGTGGCATCCGCCAGCTTCCGCAGCCCTTTGAAATCGCTCGCGGTGACAGTGGCCGCCGCCTTGACCTCGATGCCGACCAGCTCTGAGCGGTCGTGTTCGATGACGATGTCCACTTCGTCCTGATTCTTGTCCCGATAGTGCGAGAGCGAGCAGGGTTCGTCGAGCCACGTGCTTTGCTTGAGGATTTCGGAGAAGACGAAGGTCTCCAGCAGGAGGCCGAAGAGCGCCCGATCGCGCGCGATTCGCTCGGCGGTGAGGCCCAGGAGGGCGGCGAGGAGGCCCGGGTCGAGGAAGTGCACCTTGGGCGTCTTGATCAGCCGTTTGAGCCGATTCCGGAACCAGGGCTCGACACGCTGAATGAGGAACAGCTGCTCGAGTGCGCCGGCTTCACGAAGGACCAGGCGTAAGATCACCGAGGTGTCGACGCACGCCGTCACCGGCGACGCCGGTCATTGACGAGAACGGTGAGTCTCGGACGCCGCGCGGGCGCCCCATCGCCACAGCGCCTCGACGGGCGCCGCGAAGAGGCGAGGCCCGAAGGGAATGACCTCAGATCCCGCGTAGAGGACCAGGCCGCGGTGAAACCGCCGTCCGGTGGCCTCTTCGAGGGCACGCAGGCCCCGGAAGTCGCTGGCGGTCACGCTGGCTGCGCTTTTCACCTCGATGCCGACGAGCGGGCCTGACCGGCGCTCGAGCACGAGATCCACTTCGTCTCCCGCATGACTCCTGAAGTGGTACAGCGCAGGCGCGGTGGCGCTCCATCCCACCTGTTTCAGGATCTCCATCGTCACAAAGCTCTCGAGGAGACCGCCGAAGGTCGTGCGGTCGCTGCGGACGCGCGCCGCGTCGAGTCCCATGAGGTGCGCGGCAAGGCCGCTGTCCACGAGCAGGACCTTGGGCGTCTTGACCAGCCGCTTCCCGAGATTGACATGCCAGGGCGCGAGCGTGCGCACGAGAAAGACGGCTTCAAGGAGGGCGAAATACCGCTTGAGCGTCGACGGGGCCAGCCCGGCGCTTCGCACCAGTTCGGCGTGGTTGAGGAGCGCCATCGGCCGGGCGGCAATGAGGGCGAGCAGACGCGGCAGCTCGGCGAGTCCTTCGATGCGCGCGAGATCCCGGACGTCGCGCGACAAGAGCGTGGTGAGATAGGCCTCGAACCAGGCACCGCGCCGCTCGGCCGACGCCATCGCCACGGCCTCGGGGAATCCGCCGCCGAGCACCCGATCGATGAGGGACGGGCCTGTCGTGGACGACTCGAGCGTGGGAGGCGCCGCACCGAACGCCGCATCGATGAAGCCTTCCATGACGCCGGCGATCTCCCCTTGGGAAAACGGCCAGAGCGTGGCGATCTCCATCCGGCCGACGAGCGCCGCCGAGAGATCGGGCAGCATGAGCACGTTGGCCGATCCCGTGAGCAGGAAGCGGCCCGGCCGGCGCTCGCGGTCCACCGCGGCCTTGATGGCCACAAAGAGCTCCGGCACGCGCTGCACTTCGTCGAGCACCGCGCGCCGCCCGAGGCCCGCCAGAAACCCGGCTGGATCCCCGCGGGCGGCGGCCATGGCCGTCAGGTCGTCAAAGGTCACGTACTGCCTGACGGGTGTGGCGCCGGCGAGGGCGCGGGTCAGGGTGGTTTTCCCCACCTGTCGGGCGCCGTGGAGCAGCACGACCGGGCGATCGGCCAGCGCCCGGCGCACGCGGGCGGCGAGGTGGCGGGGAATCATGGCGACATGCTACGTCCCGGATGGTTGAAAATCAACCATCAAGTGGTTGAATATCAACCACGCCGGGCTCCCTCAATAGCCGAGGCCGATCGGTCGTGTTTAGGAGATATGGGCTGATACGGTCCACACCGTAGGGTAGAAAGTGCTATGATTATGGCCATGAAAACGGTCTCCATACAGGACCTCAAGGCGAGGCTCTCGGCGATTGTCGCCCAAGCCGAGGCCGGCGACACGATTGTCATCACCCGTCACCACGCGCCGGTCGCTCAGGTGAGCCCGGCGCGGATGCCGGACGTCCATCGAGGGGGGCAAGTGGGAGCTGGCCGGATCAGGCCGGTGCTCAAGCGAGGCACGAAGGGGCGGTACCTGGCGATCCTGTCCGAGGACCGGGAGAATCGTTGAGCGCTGGCGCGGCCGAGCGGCCACGACGCCGGCGCCTGTACCTCGATACGTCGGCCTATCTCTGCATCCTGCTGGGAGAGGACGGGTCGGCGCGGCTCTCTGCCGCCACGGAGGGGGCCGAATTGCTCTCGAGCGTCCTGTTGATCCTCGAAAGTCGGAGGAACCTGGCGCGACTCGCGCGAGAAGGCGCGTTACGCGCGGAACAGTATCGGCTGTGCATCGACCGCGTGGAGCGGGATGCCAGTCTCTTCGTCCTGCGCGACCTGACCCTGGACCTCTGCCAGTCCAACGTCCTGCCCGCCGTGATCACCCCGCGATCGCTCGACCTCGTGCACCTTCGAACGGCCCTGTGGTTTCATGCCGCTGAACGAATTGACCGATTCGTCACCATGGATGACCCCCAGGAACAGGCGGCCAAGGAACTCGGCCTGCCCATCTGACGTCGTCACGGAAGCACGTCGGCGAGCGGCACCGTCACGACCGGGTCCACGGTGCGAAGGACGCCGTCTCTGGCCTCCCGGCTGCCGTCGAGCGTGTGAACGTACGCGCGAGGGCCCTTGGGATTGACGACCCAGACGTACCGGACGCCGAAACTCAGATAGTCGTCGACCTTCTCCTGCAGATCGCTGGCACGGTCGTCTGGGGAAAGGACTTCGACCACGAGGAACGGCGGCGCCGTGATGATGCGGCCGGCCGGTCGGGGGCCGGTGACGAGGCACACATCGGGGACGCGGAATCGAGTAGGTGTCACCTGTACGCGTACCTCGATGGCTGACCAATACTTGGCGTACCGGGTGCCGAAGAACCTGACAAAGCCGGTTTGCCACTCCGCATGCTCGATCTCACCCACGTAGCGCGCCACGACCCGTCCGTCGACATACTCGCGGTCGCCGTCCTGGAAACTGGTGCCCAGATAATCCTGGACCGACAGCTGCGTGGCGGGCTTCATGCCCTGCATGCTACACCTTGCCATCCTCTCCGGCCAGTCCCCACCAGCCTAGTCTCAATCCTCGGCCAGCAGGAGAGAGGAACCTGACCCATGAATGTTTCACCGACCCCGGAGCTCGATCGGTTCGTCCAGGACAAGGTCGAGAGCGGCCTCTATAACAACGCGAGTGAGGTCGTCCGCGATGGCCTCAGGCTCCTCAAGGAGCACGACGAGGTCCGGCTCAAGTGGCGAGAGCAGATCGAGCGCGGCTGGCTCCAGGCGCAGGCGGGCCCACTCGTCGATGGCCCCACGGCAGTCACCGAGATCAGAGGACAACTGAAAAGCCGAGCGAAGAAGCGCGCGTGAGCGGCGGCTACTACCTGAGTCCAGAAGCGCGGGCCAATCTTGATGAGATTTGCGCCTTTGTTGCCGACGACAGCGTCGACGCGGCTCTTCGCGTCCTCGATGCACTCGAGGACGCGTTCGAACAGCTTGCAGCCATGCCGGAGATCGGTCATCGCCGGCAGGACCTGACCCACGACCAGTGAAGTGCTGGAGCGTCTATACGTACCTCGTCGTGTACGATCCCGCCAGTTCCCTCTCAGGATCGTTGCGGTAGTCCACGGCGCGCGCGACGTCGAGCGGTTCCTGGCCGAACTGCCCGGGTGAGGAGACTGAGCCTAAATAGCTAAAATATCCACGAGACGACTGGTCTGGGGGTAAGCCATGAAGACTGTGGCCACAACGAAGGCGAAGAACCGGCTGGGCGTGATCCTCGACGCTGCTCAACGGGAACCGATCGTGATTCAACGGCAGGACCGGGACATCGCGGTCGTCCTGTCGATGGCCGAATACGAACGGCTTCGGGCCGGGAACATCCAGGCGTTCCTCGACCTCAGGAACGAGGTCGCCACGCAAGCGGCCGCAAGCGGGCTGACGGAGGAACGGCTGACCGGGCTGCTGGCCCGCGATGACGCGTGAGCGCAGCGTCCTCGACACACCCGTCTTTATCAGGAGTCTGCTTTCAACCACCGGCGATGGTGACCTCCTGGACCTGCACCCGTTCCGTGGAATCGCGATCGTGGCGCCCGCCGCGTACGTCGCACGCAGCGAATAGTCTGTTATGAAGGTGAAACAGGCGGTGTTTCTGGATCGCGACGGCACGCTCATCGAGGATGTGGGATACGTCGGCCGCATCGATCAGGTGACGGTCTACCCGAAGCCTGGGCGCGGCCTGATCGATCGCGCCGTTCGCGATCTCGGCATCGATCCGGCGCGCTCGTCCGTCGTCGGCGACAAGTGGATTGATGTGGCGCTCGCGCGGGCCATAGGGGCGCGCGCCGTGCTGGTGCGGACGGGCTATGGGGCGAACGAGGAGACGCGGCCGCAGCCGAATCTCGCGGCCGACACCATTGTCGACAATCTGGCAGCCGCTGCCGCGTGGATTCTGCGCTAAGCAGGAAGGTACGTCGATGCCTACCTCCGTGAGGAAGTGCAGGCCGAGGACGAGCGCGGGCTGCTCCTGGTGGTGATCACCCCGTGATCGCCCTTCCTCGCGCATCTTCGAACGGCTCTGTGATTTCATGCCGCCGAACCGATTGACCGATTTGTCACCATGGATGAGCCTCAGGAGCAGGCGGCTAAGGAACTCGGCCTGCCCACCTGACGGCCCCACGGTACGCGTCTGTCCGTCGGCCACGAGCTCTGGCGGATTGAGGTCAAGGCCTCGCGTCACGTCGACGCGCGCGACCTGAAGGGGCTCGAGGCGTTCGCGGCGCGCGCGCGCAAGGTCACGCGGCGGATTGTCGTGTTCCTCGGGACGCGCCGCCAGCGTATCGGCAAGGTCGAGGTGCTGCCTCTTGAGGAGTTTCTGGCCGAGCTACCCGGATAGCGAACCGCCCGTCCGGCGTTATGAGGGATTGAGGTACGGAACGTCGATCACTTACGGGATGTAAGGCGTCGCCAGGCCCCCTCCAGCGTGCGCTTCGGATTGAGCGCCATGTCCAGCAGCCTCAGGGCCGTCACTCGGACGGGCGTGTCGTCGTCGACGGCGCCACAATTGGAACGCGACGGAACCGTCGTCGCGCCCCCGCCACAAGCACCTGGCGCTCGGCTCCGCTGACGCAGAGCCACCAATCCGCCGCTAGCGCCAGCAGTAAACAGACCCCAACCTGCGCAAAAAAGACCGTAAGCGTTGTGGCCGGCCACAGTCGCTCAACGACATACGTTCCGAGTGCAAAGGGCAAAGCGGCCAGCCAGGGCCGAATCCAGATGGTCTTGATGTAGGAGGCTACAGCTATACCGAGCGCCCACCGGGCGTACCACGGCCAGAAGAAGATGCTGGAGACAATGGAGGGTATCGTCGTGCCCCACGCCACTCCGACAATGCCCATCGTGGGCAGCAGCGCGATGCTCAACGCGAGGTTGGTGCCAGCTTCGATCAGCATGGCCGGCACCATCGGCCTGTGCTTGCCCACTCCGATCATGATGCCGCCGACGGCGTGAGCGCCGGCGTGGAAGAGCAGCGGCAGGGCCAGAATCGTCAGGACTTGACCTGACGGCCCAGCGTAGGACGGTCCCATCCACAGGCCGATGAATGAACTGCCGCGAATCAGGAACGTCAGGGCAACCGGAAGGAGGATCATCATCGAGTATCTGGCACTCATCAGGAGAAGCCGTGTCACCTGCTCATGTTCTCCGGCGCCGTCGAACGAGCTGGCCATCGGCGAGGTGGTGTACGACACGCTGCTCGTCAGCATCCGCGCGTACATGACCAGGCTGCTCCCGATGGAAAAAAAGGTGAGGAGGTCTATGGGAAGGAACGTGGCAATGACGAGCGCGTCGGTGAAGTAAATGAGCGTGCCGCTGACGTGAATGAGGAACACGAGGCTGCTGAATGTGAAGATCAGCCGGATGTGTTCTCGGCTGACTGTTCGGATCTCGACACGCAGCGCTGGATACAGCCGGCGGCTGAGGACCATCAGCCAGATGCCCCGGCCAACGGACGCCACAAACTGAATTGCAGCCATCGCCACGAGGCCCTGCCCGGCGAGCAGCGCGACGACCGTTGCCCCCGTCCGGACAACGCCCGTGGCGACATCCGCCACGTTGAGCAGGTCGAGTCGCTGGAGGGCCGCGACGACTCCTGCATAGGCCCCGGTAACCAGCGAGACCCCGACATTCATCCCCACGAGCACGAGCACGATTCGAGCCGTGTGGCGGTCCGCCTCGGGAATCTCGAATCCGGAGACGGCGACGAGCGCCAGGCCCAGCGAGACGAGCGTCGCGAAGGCTCCCATCACGCCGAAGATCTGAATCGATGAGGACAGCGTGCGCGAGGCGGCCTCGTCATCGCGGCGGGCCGCGAACTTGGCAACGTACCGGGTGACCGCTCCACGCACGCCGAGATCGAGCAGGCTCAGGTACCCAGCGATGGAGGCCACCAGCATCCAGACGCCGTAAGCCGAGTCGCCCAGGACGCCGACAACGAAAGGCGTAACGAAGAAGGCGAGCGACAGGGAGATGGCCTGGCCGCCCCAGTTGGACAGAACGTTCAGAACGGCCCGTCCAACCGATGGGTGGCTGGTCACTGGGGCGAACCAGAGCTGGGACGGCTGAAGCGGCGCATCGAGCCGAGGATCGGATAAGGTCGCCCTGTGATGTGCCGAACGAGAAAGCCGAGCTCCTGGCTTAACGCGGCGCGAAGCCACACCATTCGCCTGGCCACCAGGGTCAGTGCGCGCGCCTTCTGTGCCACGGCGATCGGGGCTCTCAGGATCAGCATCGCGTTCTCGTAAGAAAGCCGCCAGTGGTAGAGGACCAACCTCCCCTGGAGGCCGTAGTGCTCCAGTAGCTGCGCGGCGGACAGGCGGCTGGCCGCCTCGTCGTGAAACCGCCGAAAAATCAGGTGCTCGGGGATTTCGAAGAACTTGCCATGAAGGACCAGCTCGGCAAGAAAGCACACGTCGGAGCTGAGGAAGGATCCGAACAGCCGCGTGCGCCGCAGCGCATCGATACGCATGATGCCGTACTGTGCGTTGCAGTAGCCAAGGGTGTCCCACAGTTTCCGCAGGCGATCGAACGGTTCATCCTCCACCAAGTGCAGGCCAGAATCCTCCTGTGCCAGTGGCTTCCCATTGGCGTCGATGAAGCGTGTCTTCGAATGCACGAGGACAAGCGTCGGATCCTCCGCGATGACCGCGAAACACCTTTCAAGCAGATCGCGTGCGATGAGGTCGTCGGCCGACGCCCATTTGAAAAACTGCGCCGTCGCGTGATCGACCAGCAGGTTGAAGTTCCTGGTGACCCCCATGTTCGACGGCTGGCGAAGATATCGAATCCGGTGGTCCCTCGACGCATTGGCCTGGCAAATGCTCTCGGTGCCGTCCGTTGACGCGTTGTCCGAGATGATCAGCTCGAAGTCGCTGAACGATTGCGCCAGAACGGAGTCGATGGCGAGCTGAAGGTAGCGCTCTCCGTTGTAGACGGGAAGCCCGATGCTGACTCGCGGGTGCATGGGACACCTATCGTGACGACTTGGGAAGATGAGCTCGTTGCGCGCGCCCGAGGAGCCGCCGTGCCATCATGTTCAACGCGCTCGTCAACACGAAGCCCACGAAGGATCCCTCTCCATTGGTTCGGGCGGCGGGGGCGGTCGCCGGTGCGCGTGTGAGCCAGATCTCGCGCCAGAACGGGTAGATGGCGCGCCGGCAGGGTCCATGGTACCGACTCGTGCAGACGACGCCGTCCAAGATGATGCAGTCGCGCTTCATGGGAATCATCCTGCCGGTCGGCTCGTCGATGATGCGGGTGACTCTCTTCAGCACCTGGTACGTGCCGCCGCAGTACATCAGCATCTCGCGGTCGAAGGACAGGCCGCGATTGTGTCCCTCGGCGTCGAGGGTCTGGAAGATCTCGTCCCTGGTCCGTACCTGCACGAATTCGCCAGGTCGCAGGTCGAGCGCGGCGGTCGGTGTTGTTGTCCCCGATCCCCCGAGCGGGGGATACTGCGTGCCGCCCCGCCCCTGCTGGAAGGTATTGAATCGTTCCACGAGAGTGGCCCGTACAGCCTCGTGCCACCGGACGTTGCCGCAGCGGACGTCCTGCCAGTACGAGTGCTTCTGGCCCGCTGCTCGCGGTGACGTGTAGTCCAGGGCTTCGGTGGCCTGGCAGCGGTAGCGAAGCTCGCCGGTCCCCATCTCGTCCGACGCTCTCGTCGACGTGAAGATGCTCCGCGCGTCCGCGGATACGATGGCCGCCTGGACCGACGAGTCGGGGTCGCCCGACTCGGGTTGCCGCGTGTCCGCCCCGCCCCGCTTCAGCCAGGCTTCCTTCCAATAGATGAGGCACGCCGCCTCGCAGCCGTCGTGAGAGGCGCCGTCGCAGCGAACGTCCTCAAGGTGGACCGCGTCGGTCATCGTCCGAAGCCCCTTGCGCTCGACACGATCGCAGGTGCTGTCCGCCCGGCCCGCCACGCGGAAGCGCCGCCCGATGAAGGGCAGCATTTCGGGCATGAACGGCAGGGCTTCAAACCGCGCCCGGTCGTCAAGCGTTGCGAGAATCTCGTCGAGGCTGCGCACTTCCACGAGCTCACCGCGGCGCAGGTTGAGGACCGAACGCATGAGCTAGCTCTCCGCTCTCACGACGCCGGATCGGACCGAAATATTGTCGTCTCCGTCCGCAGCTCGTGCTCGACCGGCAAATCAGCGGCGCGGTGTGGCGGATGGTCTCGAAACGTAAACTTATCCTACATGATGTTACCCTGCGTTAACGCCTCGAGTGTTCTGGCCGGCTCCTTGCCGTCATGGCCACGATTCCACGCGCCAACGAGTCGCTGCATCGCGCTTGTTGCAGGCAGCGCCCACACCTGGGCCAACGGAGATGATCAGTACTCGACACACCAAGGCGCGCCGCTGACATGGCGACACAGTAAGTAGACTAATATCTGCGGCACTGGCGAATTTATTTTTCATGTGGTTTCTTTGTCCGGTCCTTCTATCTGATTTGATTCGAGCGATTTGCCGTCTTTCCTCCATGCCGGCGTGGCATTGTTCCTGCTAAACTTTCGCATGTTTATGGCGGTCAATGCTCTGAGGACTCTGACGAAGTTGTCTACGCGTTTTCCTTTCTCTCGCCGGCCTACACCGCCTTAATCAAGCAGAACGGAAGTGTCGTCGCGGAACTCGCTCGGTCCGATGTGTCCTCGTACTTCAACCAAAGCGGCAGTACGTCTATACATTCATTGACGAATGCCGGCAGCACCATCGCGATGGGTATGGATGGCATGTTCTACGTGATGCCATGCGGTACGCCTGCTTACACGTTGGGCTCGCTCAACCCTCCCTTGTCGTCGGTGGTGTCGGGCACGATGAACGAAAATGGGGTGGTGGCGTTCTACGCCACGCGTCGGATGCTCGGTGTGCCGAAGGTCGGCATCTACCGGGGAAGCGGCGCACCGCTGGCGCCGCCTGCTCGCCGTACTGCCCGAGCGCCGCAGCGTGTTGATCCTCGACGACACCGGCTTTCCGAAACAGGGCACGGACTCGGTGGGCGTGGCCCGGCAATACTCGGGCGCGCTCGGCAAGATTTTGAACTGCCAAGTGGCGGTCGCCGCGGCGCTGTATTTGCCCGAGGCGTGGCTGACGCCCGAGCGGCGGCAGCAGGCGCGCATTCCGTCCCGGGTGCTCGGCGTGTCGGCGACCACGACCTGCTGGATTGGCCCGCCCCGTGGCAGCAGCCCGCGCTACACGCGAGACGTACCCGCCGCAGAGATCGGCGCGATCAGTGCCGGCCGCCGGGCGGCGGCGCAACCGGTGCGCGCCTGGCGGCGGGCTCGCCACGGGATTGATGCCTGCAGCGGACGGGCCGGATTGCTGCTACTGTCTCAGAGAGGATTCGTGATCAAGAACAGTTCGGCGGTCACTGGGTCGCCCGACCGCCTGCTGCGGCAGGGCGACTCGGTCAACATCAAACCCAAAGTGCTGATCATGCTCGCAGCGGATCTGGTCAGCGGTCCCGGAAAGGGGTTGCTTCAATTCCTGAAACACGCGCCGCAATCGTTCGAATATGTCCTCTGCAACTTTGATGTGAAGAGCAGGCCGGCGCACTTCGTTCAGGAGGCGCGACGGAACAACCTGAATCTGCTGCTCCTGAATCAGCGCTCAGCCATCGACGCGAGCATGATATTTCAGGCAAGACGAATCGTGCTGGAGCACGGAATTAATGTGATCGAGACACATGGCCACAAATCGAATGTGATCGGCTATTTTCTTCGCGCACTTTGCCGAAAGCCCTGGATTGCCTTCGGGCACGGGTACATCGACGGGAACTGGAAAATCCAGCTGTACAATCGAATCGACCGTGCGGTCGTTCGGCAGGCGGATCGGATTGTCGCGGTCTCCGACTCAATGGCGGAGCTGTTCGTGAGGCACGGAGTGCGCCGGGAAAAGATTCGAGTGGTCCACAACGCAATTGAAGCCGAAGCCGTCACACCCAGCGCGTCGGCCTCTGACGTCCGGCGTCAACACGGCATCGACCCCACTGACAAGGTCGTAGGCGTTATCGGACGGCTCAATCCCGAAAAGGGGCAGCGGACTTTCCTCGAGGCCATGGAGACGACCGTTCGCAGTTGCCCGGAGGTGAAGGCCTTGCTCATTGGAGACGGTCAGGACCGGGCGATGCTGGAACGGTACTGCCAGGAGCGCGGGTTGACCGGCCAAGTTGTTTTCACCGGATATCAGAAGGACGTCGCCAAGTACTATCAGATTTTGGACTTGCTGGTGTTACCGTCGCGCAGCGAGGGCCTGCCGAACGCCGTTCTGGAGGCGATGTCTTTCGGGATCCCGATCCTTGCCACGAACGTCGGCGGCGTTCCGGAGATCATCAGGGATGACAACGGTGTTCTGGTTCCGCCAGACGATTCGAGCGTTCTTGCAGAACGGATGATTGAGCTGCTGCGGAACGAATCGCTTCGCCGAAGGATCGGAGCAAAGGGACAGCAGAGCCTTCACCCACGGTTCGATCCCGCTCGCCGGGTCCGCGATATCCTGGATCTGTACGATGAGGTGCTGCGATCGGCCGTCGTGAAGGGCGGGCTTCGCCGACATGCGTGATGTGTCGTCGAAGCTGTCGATCATGCAGTTGGTCCATTCCCTCCGCATTGGTGGCTCCGAGAAAGTGGCTCTCGACATTTCCTCGTATCTCGACCGCGCGCAGTTCGATCCAAGCGTCTGCGCGATGGACTTGGATGGCGAACTTGCGCACGAACTGGATAGCAGGAACATCCGGCATCATGTGTTCTATCGGAGAGGCCTCGAGCCAGGCGTATCCGTGCGACTCTATCGGTACCTTCGACAACACCACGTCGACGTGGTCCACACTCACCATTTCGCGCAGCTGTTCTACGCTGCGCTGCCGGCGCGACTGGCCGGCGCACGAATCATTCACACGGAGCACGAATTTTTTACGTACAAGACTAGCGCGCTCGGCCGGGCGTTGCTCCGGCCGCTATCGCTTTTCTGTGAGCGAGTAACCGTCGTCGGTCCCGAGGTTGCCGACTACTTCCTCAATACAATCGGGATTCCTAAGCGGCGCCTCAAGATTGTGCTGAACGGTGTCGATGTCGAGACATTCAACTACGATCGCAAGGCGGCGCGAGAGGAGCTGGGCCTGCGCTCTCAAGAGATCGTCATTGGGACTATCGGCCGGCTCGAACCGGAGAAGAGCCAAACGACCCTCCTGGACGTCTTCCAGCACGTTGCCGCGCAGCATCCGCACGCACGGTTGATGATTGCCGGTGATGGTCAGCTGGCCGATGAGCTGAAATCGTACGCCGGACGCCTTGGCGTCATGGATCGGACGCTGTTTCTTGGCTACAGGCGAGACGTGCCGAGATTGCTCGCGGCGATGGACATCTTCGTCCTGACGTCGATTCGCGAAGGCCTGCCGATTTCGCTGATCGAAGCCATGGCGGCCCGGAGGCCAGTCGTCGCCTCCAACGTCGGGAGTGTCACAGACCTGGTTCGGGACGGTTGCAGCGGTCTCGTGGTCACGGCCGGTGACACGAACGCCTTTATCGGTGCCGTTGAAAGCCTGGTGTCCTCACCGGAGCTCAGGCAGCGTATGGGCAACGCGGGGCGCGAGACAGTCGAGGCGTCGTACAGCCTTTCAGCGATAGTCCGTGAGTATGAAGAGCTGTATCGAACGGCGGTGAGCAAACGACATGTGCGGCATTAGCGGCGTCGCGACGTTCAGAGATGAAGGCATCCCGAAGGACGCGATTCGGCGACTGACCGATGCCCTCAGACACCGCGGCCCGGACGACGAGGGGTTCTTCGAGGAGCGGCGTGGGCGGGCGGCGCTTGGTCATCGGCGTCTGAGCATCATCGATCTGGCGTCCGGACATCAGCCAGTCTACAACGAAGATCGCAGTGTGGCGATTGTCTTCAACGGGGAGATCTACAACTACCTCGAATTGCGGACTGGGCTCGAGAAGAAGGGGCATTTCTTCTCGACCCACTCAGACACCGAAGCCATCGTCCACCTCTACGAGGAGTTCGGACCTGATTGCGTGCACCGCTTGCGGGGCATGTTCGCATTTGCCATCTGGGACGACCGCCGCAGCGAGCTGTTCCTCGCAAGGGACAGGGTCGGGAAGAAGCCGACCTACTACGCCCTCGTTGGCGGAACTCTGTACTTCGCATCTGAGATACAGGCGCTCTATCAGGTTCTGGAGATTCCGAGACAACTCGACTACGAAGCGATCGATCTCTACTTGACGTACAGCTGCATCCCAAGTCCCCACTCGATCTATAAGAGCATCCGAAAGCTGCCTCCCGCTCACCACCTGGTCTTCAGCGCGGGAGGTGTGGCCCTGACTCGATACTGGCGGCCCGAGTATCAGCCCAAGACGACCCTGAGCTATGAAGACGCAAGAAGCGAACTGAACCGCATTCTGACCGATGCGGTCAAGCTGAGGCTCATCAGCGACGTCCCGCTGGGAGCCTTTCTCAGCGGCGGCGTCGACTCGAGCGCGATTGTTGCCGTCATGAGCCGTCTCTCGGATCGGCCCGTGAAGACATTTTCGATCGGGTTCCCCGATCAGGACTACAACGAGCTGCCCTACGCGCGCCAGGTCGCACGGCAGTACCACACAGAGCATCACGAATTCGTCGTCGAGCCGGACAAGCTCGACATCCTCTCCGATGTCGTCAGGCACTACGGTGAGCCGTACGGCGATTCGTCGGCCATACCCACCTGGCATCTGTCTCGATTGACGAGGCAACACGTCACGGTTGCGCTGAACGGAGACGGCGGGGATGAGCTGTTTGGGGGCTATCCTTGGTATCGCGTCATCCACGACTTCCACAGAGCCGCCAATCCCTTGGTTCGCAGGCTGGCGCGCGCGTTAGGTCCGGTGCGCGGGGCCCTGCCCCGCCGGGTCCGGCGGGCAGTCGAGCTCTTCGGCTATGACGACGCCCGGCGATTTCAATCCCTCAGGAGCTACATCGAGGCAGACGATCGTGCGCGTCTGTTCCACGACGATTTCCGACGGCAGCTGGCCGTCGGCGCGGAGGCTTATCTCTGCAGCCTGTACGACAAGTCCTTGGCCAGCGACTACGACCGATCGTTTCGGACCGATTTCCTGTCGTACCTGCCTGAAGACCTGCTCGTCAAGGTCGACCGGGCATCGATGGCGCACGGCTTGGAATGCCGGTCACCGTTCCTCGATCAGGAGCTGGTCGAATTCTCCTGCCGCCTGCCACCGGACTGGAAGATCGACGGCGCCCGCTCAAAGCGGATTCTGAAGGAAACGGTCGCGGATTGGTTTCCGAAGGGATTCGTCGATCGCCGCAAGATGGGATTCTCGGTGCCGATAGGAAACTGGTTCAGGGGAGAGCTGAAGACGTTCATCCGGGACAAGCTGATGAACGGTCCGCTTCTCAGGATCCCTCTGGTGCAGGCGGGCGGCCTCGAGAACCTGCTGGGCGAGCACTTCAGAGGGGTACGAAATCACGAGACGCAGATTTGGAATCTGCTCATGCTCAGTCTCTGGTTCGAGGAATTCGGCGCTGAACCTTGACGCGGTTTTCACGACGCCGGGTCTGACCGGGGGGCCGCCGCTTCCGTCAGCAGCTCGTGCTCTGCCAGCAAGTCGGCGGCCTGCCTGACGGTCTCGAAACGCAACCCGGACCGCTCCGCAATATCGAGCAAGCTGTGGCGTCCATCTGACAGATTCAACACCCACAAGAGCGCGGTTTCCATGGCGTGGACATCGCCGTGTCCCCCCGCGCTCCGGTACAAACCTCTGCGCCCGAGCTGAGGCTCGCACTTGGGATTCCGGTTGACGTAGACGCCATTGCCTTCGAGGACCTCGACTATCTCAAGGCATGTGATCAGCGAATGCGACAGTTTCGCTGGATCCATAAAGCTGAGGTTGTCGGCCGACGTGTGGTATTCGGGGAAACAGCCGTGCGGCGTGCGCGACAGCACGCCGACCGGCAAATCGAATCCCGGCGAGCAGTACTGGCGCTCGTCGTACCCGTAAGGCGAAAAATCCTGGATCTCGTGTTCGTCGCCCGAACGCCCCAGTACGTGAACCGCCGCTCGATCGATTTCCCCCAAACCTCGCCGGCTTCGCTTGTACGTCGGCTTGCCGCGATCTCCCAGGCACGAAAGCACCAGGCCGTTCCGGATCCGCGCGGCTGTCTGTTCGTGGAGCGCGAGCCAGGTAATGGCGCCGATCGTCCCGGGGATGAACAGGAAGCGATACGTGTAGCGGCGCGACGCGCGGGTGAGCAGCTTCGCAAGCGTCACGGCGGTCGAGACGCCAGAAAGGTTGTCGTTGCAGAGCGAGGGATGGCACGCATGACAAGAAAAGAGGATCTCGTCGGCTTCGCGTCCTGGAAGGACGCACTCGCCGAGCGTCAGGTGACCCTCGGCCAGCGACGAATCAATGCAGACGTCGTACTCGTCCTCCACGAGCGCCTGAAGCTGGCGATGGCTCAAGCAGAATCCCCACGTCTCTCTGTAGTACGAAGTCTTGTAAGGGATCCAATCGGGCCGCTCCGGGATCGAGAAGAGGTGCGGCCGCAGCTCGGCGAGTGTCATGCGCCGCCGAACGGGCATGCTGTACTGGACGACATGTAGATTTGACGCATTGAAATCAACCACGCGCACGCCATCGCGGTCCTTGACGTAGGCGTCCTGTACGTTCCATTCCTTCGGGACGATCCAGTCGAAGGCCTGCGTCCCGCTCGGGACCTCGCGCGTCTCAAGGTCGATCTCTTGGCCAATGAGCCCCAGTGTGTCCCTCAAGCCCTTGCCGGTGATGCTTCGGCAGATCGGATACAGCCGGCGGATTCGATCGTAGAGTTCGGCGCCGATGGCCTGGGTGTTCAGATCTCGACGCAGCGATGCGATGCTTACGACTCCGTTCATGACGTCCATGCTCATCCGGCGATGCCCGCGACCGGGTGGCGAAAATCCGGATAGGTCTCGTCCCGAGCCAGCATGACGCGACGGTCGATCTGAGGCCAGGCTATGCCAAAGGCCGGGTCGTTCCAGCGGACCCCGCGGGCGCACTCTGGGTGATAGAACTCCGACATTTGGTACAGGACCTCGGTGTCGGGGTCAAGCGTCTGGAGCCCGTGCGCAAAGCCGCGGGGGATGTAGAGCATGCGCCTGTTGGCGGACGAGAGGATGACCGCGTAGTGGCGGGCGAGGGTCGGGGAATCGGGCCGGAGATCGACAATCACGTCGAAGATCGAGCCGTTCGTGCAGCGGATGAGCTTGGCCTCTTCGTGCGGCGCGATCTGGTAGTGCAGGCCTCGAAGCGTGCCTGCTTCTTCGTTGAACGACACGCTGCACTGCGCGAGTCGGGTCTCCAGGCCGTGCGCGGCGAATTCCCTCTCGCACCAGGTCCGCGCGAAAAAGCCGCGCTCGTCGCCGTGCGGATCCACGTCGATGACAAAGGCGCCCGCTAACGGTGTTTCCGTAAAGATCATCGGTGCGTCACGCGCAGCAAAGAGTCCGCCACCCGGAGCTCAGGCAAATGCCTCCGCTTGGCCGGTCGATGTCTTCAACTCAGACTTTAGTCGTCTCAAATGGAGACTTTGTTCGTTCGGTTCGGCGATATCCACTAGAATATTCCCGCAACTAGCGATCCTACAGGATGTTACGTCGAATTGACGGCTCCTTGGGACTGGCTGGTTCCTTGCTCAGATGACCTTCAATGCAAGTGCTTAGAGTGTCACGAGCGTGAAGGTGCTGGTTACCGGACATCACGGATTTATCGGCTCAGTGATGGTCGATGTGTTGACGCGCGGCGGTCACGACGTCACAGGGCTCGACACGTTTCTGTTCAGCGGCTGTGACTTCGGCGCCGAGCGTCGCCTGGTCCCGGCGATTCGCAAGGACGTTCGGGACGTCGGGCCGGATGATCTTGCCGGTTTCGACGCTGTCATTCATCTGGCGGCCCTTTCGAACGATCCGCTGGGGAACCTCAACGAAGAGTGCACGTTCGACATCAACCACCTGGGCAGCATGAACGTGGCTCGGGCCGCACGGGCGGCGGGCGTGGAGCGATTCCTGTTCGCCTCCTCTTGCAGCTTGTACGGGACGGCTGGCGACACGATGCTCGGAGAGGACGCTCGGTTCTGTCCGATTACGCCTTACGGCACGTCGAAAGTACTCGTCGAAACCGACCTGTCGCTGCTCGCCGACCAACGTTTCAGTCCGACGTTTCTTCGGTGCGCCACGGCGTACGGCGTTTCGCCGCGACTGCGCGCCGACGTGGTGGTCAACAACCTGGTTGGCGTCGCGTTCACCACCGGCGAGGTGATGATCGAGAGCGATGGCACGCCGTGGCGGCCGCTCGCCCATGTCGAAGACATCTCGGCCGCCTTTCTGGCGGTGCTTCAGGCCCCGCGCGACGCCATTCACAATCAGGCGTTCAACGTCGGCAACACCAACGAAAACTACCAGATCCGCGATGTCGCCGAAACGGTTCGCGACCTCGTCCCTGGCTGCACCATCAGATATCGCGACGGCGGTGGACCCGATCCCCGATGCTATCGGGTCAATTGCGACAAGCTGGCGAAGGCAGTTACCGGCTACCGCACGCGGTGGACGGTCCGTCGCGGGGTCGAGGAACTCTCGGCGGCTTTCATCGAGCACGGGCTGACGCGGGAGGCTTTCTCGGAGTATTTTCGGCTGAGGAAAATCGAGGAGCACGTGCGCAGCAGCCGTCTCGATGGGGCGTTGCGATGGCGAACCTCTCCAGTGGCCGCATGAGGATGGGACGATGAAAGTTGTGCTGTTTTGCGGTGGCCTGGGTACGCGGATTCGTGATGCCGGCGAGAATGTCCCCAAGCCGATGATTACCATCGGGTACCGGCCGGTCCTCTGGCACGTGATGAGGTATTACGCACACTTCGGGCACAAGGACTTCGTGCTCTGTCTTGGCCATCGCGGAGACATCATCAAGGATTACTTCCTCAACTACAACGAATGTCTCTCGAACGATTTCGTGCTGTCGGAAGGCGGCAAGAAGCTCGAGCTGATGGGAAGCGACATTCAGGACTGGAAGATCACCTTCGTCGAGACCGGCGCGGCCGCCAATATCGGCCAGCGCCTCAAGGCCGTCGAACGGCTCGTGGTCGACGAGCCGGAGTTCCTGGTGAACTACAGTGATGGCCTGTCGGACGTGCCGTTGCCGCTGCAGCTCGAGCACTTCAGGCGCCACGAGGCCATTGCGAGCTTCGTCAGCGTCAAGCCCAACGTCAGCTATCACCTCGTCTCCACCGAGCCGGATGGCCACGTCGCCTCGATCGAGGACATCGGCCAGTCCCGCGTGCGGATCAATGGGGGCTTTTTCATCCTCCGGCGTGAGATCTTCGACCGCATCCACAACGGCGAGGAGCTGGTGCGCGAGCCGTTCCACCGCCTGGTCTGCGAACGGCGTCTGGTCGCGTACGAGTACGACGGCTTCTGGATGGCGATGGACACCTTCAAGGATCGGCAGCAGCTCGAGGAGATTTATTCTCGCGGCGGTGCGCCGTGGGAGGTGTGGAACAGGACGGCGATGGCGGACGCTGCTGCGCTCATTCCATGCGCGCTCTGACCCTCGACGGCCCCCAGAACGCTCCACTGCGAATTCTCTGTCTGGGCGCCCACGCCGACGATCTGGAGATTGGCTGCGGCGGCGCCGTGCTCGGGCTTCTCCGGCGTCGCAAGGCAGTTGAGGTCGACTGGGTGGTCTTCTCGGCGCAGGGCGCCCGCGCGCGGGAGGCTCGTCGCGGCGCGGCGCTGTTTCTCAAGGGTGCGAGGCGCACTCGGATCACGATCGGACGCTTCCGCGACGGCTTCTTTCCGTACGAAGGCGCCAGGATCAAGCAGGTGTTCGAACAGCTCAAGCGCCGGCCGGCGCCCGACCTCGTCTTCACGCACTGCCGCGACGACCGCCATCAGGATCATCGCGTGGTGTCCGATCTGACGTGGCAGACGTTCCGCAACCACTGCATTCTGGAGTACGAGGTCTCGAAGTTCGACGGCGACCTGGGAACGCCCAACGTCTTCGTGCCGCTCGATCGAGCGACCTCGGCCCGAAAGGTGGCGTCGATTCACGCCGCGTTTTCGAGCCAGCGCGGGAGGCCCTGGTTTACCCCTGAGACGTTCATGGCGCTCATGCGGCTTCGCGGCGTCGAATGCCGCGCGCCACTCGGCCTCGCTGAGGCTTTTCATGCCCGCAAGCTCGTCCTCAAGTCCTAGCGGTCGCAGCGAAACGTCGTGTCGATTTTGCCAAGAGCAGCTGCACCTGACTTTTGTGGACCTCGGAATGTCGCCGCTCTGCGAAAGCTACGTACGCGCCGACCAGCTCCATCAGATGGAGGCGTTCTACCCGCTCCACGTCTACGTGTGCGAGCGGTGCCACCTGGTGCAGTTGCAGCAATTCGTCGATCCTAAGGAGATCTTCGGCGAGTACGCGTATTTTTCGTCGTACTCCGAGTCATGGCTTGAGCATGCGCGCCAGTACACCGAGGCAATCGTAGCCCGGTTCGGCCTCGACGAGCGGCGATCGGTCGTCGAGCTCGCGAGTAACGACGGCTACCTGTTGCGGAACTTCGTGGCGCGCGGCATTCCGGCGTTCGGCATCGAGCCGGCGGCCAATGTAGCCGAGGCCGCCATCCGGCAGGGCGTGCCGACGCGGGTCGCCTTCTTCGGCCTTGCGTTGGCCAATGAATTGGTCGCCGAGGGGAAGAGCGCCGATCTAATCGTCGCCAACAACGTGCTGGCTCAGGTCCCGGACCTCAACGATTTCGTCTCAGGCATGCGGATGCTCCTCAAGAGCGACGGCGTGATTACAGCCGAGGTTCCCCATTTGCTCCGGCTGATTCTCGAGAACCAGTTCGATACGATCTACCACGAGCATTTCTCGTACTTTTCGTTCATCACCATCGAATCGATCTTCGCCGCGCACCGCCTCGTGCTGTTCGACGTCGAAGAACTGCCCTCGCACGGCGGATCGTTGCGCATCTACGCTCGTCACGAGGCGGACACGTCGAAGGTGGCAGGCGATCGGGTGCATGCGCTGCGCGATTGCGAGGTCGAGGCAGGCTTGAACCGCGTTGAAACCTACGGCCGGTTCGGAGAACAGGTGAAGCGGACGAAACGGAGGCTGCTCGATTTCTTGATCGACGCCAAGCAGAACGGCAAGTCAATTGCCGGCTATGGAGCGCCAGGGAAGGGCAACACGCTCTTGAACTACTGCGGGATTCGCACCGACTTCCTCGACTACACGGTCGACAGAAACCCGTACAAGCAGGGCAAGTTCACGCCCGGCACGCACATTCCCATTCTTGCGCCTGAGAAGATCCTGGAAACGAGGCCCGACTACGTCCTGATCCTGCCGTGGAATCTGCGCGATGAAATCATTCGGCAGATGGCCGTGGTCGGCCGGTGGGGAGGAAAGTTCGTCGTCCCCATTCCTGAGGTAAAAGTGCTCGAGCCCGCGGTCTCCTCCATGTAAGCAGTCTCGGCTACCTCGATAGAGTCGTCGTTGCTGATTGGCTAGGCGGTGACAACGCGGCGTTCGCAGTGATGACGGTTCCGATCATCGCGCTCCCACTGGCGTTCGTCTCGCCGGAAAAAGTGAGCACAAAACTTGGGGGGAACGACGGACTGACCATCGTGAACGCCTGCGTGGTGAAAGTCACAGTCGCGGGGTACGTCAGAGGCGTCACGGTCCCGGTCACGGTCGGATTGGCCGGCGTCGTGACGAGACCGTTGAAGCTCACCGACCCCGTGAGGGCACTGCCGCTCTGTGAGGTTGTCACGCTGAAGGACGCCCCACCGATGCCGGGTACTAGGCCACCGGTCCAGGTGCCCGCGATGCCGGCGGCAACCAAAACGGTCACGTCCGGCGGCGACGCACTCGAATTGCTGTCGCTGACCGTCAGATGCGCGGAGAAGCTACCGGCGCTGGTGTACATATGCGTCACTGTTTGTCCAGAGCCGGAGGCGCCGTCACCAAACGTCCACGCGTACGTCAGTGAATCTCCGTTGCGATCATCGGCGCCTTGCGCGGTGAAGGTGAAGGTGGTGACACCAGCCATGCCGGTAGCATTAGGCGAGACCGCGATCGCACCAGGCGTCGGCCGGCGGTTCTTGAGCAGCCAGTAGGCGGCGCCTCCAGCACCTCCCACTCCTGCGGCAATTCCGAGTAGAAACGACCCCTTGGCGAGTCGGCTGCCACCTCCGCCATCGACACCGCCTCCGGGAGCCCGCACGACCTGGCCGGCGGCTTCCGGACTCGCGGCAGGAACCTGATGCGTGAGGGTGACCCGGAGATCGGCCGCCCGCCCGGCCCCCACGCTCACGACACGCTGGTTTTCCAGATACCCATCTTTCACCAGCCGCACGCGGTGATCACCTGCCGGGAGTTGGCCGAGATTGATCGGCGTGCGCCCTTCAAATCGCCCATCAACGTACACATCGGCGCCCGACGGGTCGCTCTTGACGGAGAGCGCGCCGGGAGCCGCCGCAGCCGGACGGCCGGCGCCAGTTGGACTGGATCCCGACCCGAGGATCAGCAAGGCCACGAGCGCGACACTCACGGCCTGCTTCATTCTCCTGGAGCCTCCCACTGAACCGACACACGCCATGTGATCCCTCATCGTTAGAGACCCTAGTCCCCAAACAATTCGCGTCTAGTCTACCGTGACACGGGTCAGCGAGGTCCAGCCGATACTCCCTGTCGCCGTTAGCGGAACGATGATTCCGAGGTCGTACGTTCCACTGGGCAGGCCGTCGAGTACGACGCGGAACCCCGCGGCCGCAAATTGGCTGCCGTAGCGCGTCGCGACGTCGGGTCTGAGAGTGCCCGTTGAAGCAACGCCCACAAAGATGGGCGTGCCACCGCCAGTCGGTGTGGCCCATAGCTGCACGGCCTCAACGCCGACGCCCTCGATGGCCAGAAGGTCGAGCGCCCAACCGGTCAGCTGGTAAGGCTGTTGAACATCTGTGGGCGTGCCGTCGAGGAGCACTCGCACCGACGGGCCGACAACGGCGCGCACCTGCACCACCTGCGGCACGCCGTCGGCGCCCATCGTGACAAACGCGAGGTTGTAGCTTCCGAGGAACCCTGCTGCGGGCTCCCACGCAAAAATGCCTGCCTGCGCATCGAGTGAGGAGCCGATCGGCAATCCCCGCCATTCATCACCGACGATGTGATAGCCGGCGTATGTCGCGCCGCTGATGATCGGCAGGTGCAGCTCAATCTGCTGCCCATGATTGATGGCGACGACATTGACGCCTGCCGCGGTTTGTGCCGCCCACGTCGATTCGCCGCCGGCGACGCTGACTCCAACGGGATCCCACCGTACGACGCCGGACATGGGCGAGACGTTCGATCCGGAGGGCGCGGCCAGAGCCTGGCTTCCATTGAGCACCGTCACCACGCGAGTGCCAATCCAGCTCTGCCGTCCGCAACTGTCGG
>MELA01000144.1:0-9666 GCA_001767495.1 Acidobacteria bacterium RIFCSPLOWO2_12_FULL_65_11
CGTTTGAATTCGACCTTCGCCTCGCCTAACGCATGTTGCACTTACGTGTAGGAAGCGCGACGCTCGCCCTCACAGCACCTTCCACCACGGCGCGGCCAGGACGCCCGGCGCCAGCCACTCGATCGACTCACCCGCGCCATCAAGTCTGAGCGGTCAGACTTCGAGCTCGGGGACGATCTGAAAAGGCTTGCGATCTTTTAGACGGTACACCGAGAAATCCGTACGGTCGGTCGTGAACACGAGCGAGCTTCCCAGCTCCTCCGCCAGGGCCACCAGCGTCGCATCAGCAAAATCCATCGGGAGATCGGCGTACTTGTCCAGGAGCCTGCGCACGCGCTTGAGCGACGCCGTCGTCGAGGGGACGAGCACGGCACCACCCGCCAGGAAGAACTCGACGCACTTCGCTCGTCCACCGGCGACACTCGCCAGCAGGTGCGTTGCTTCGGTCAGCACCGCCTCGGTCGATACCACGATCCCGGTCCACTCGTCGAACGTGCGGCGGCAGGCCGAGTGGTGTGTCTGGCTGCGATCGAGCAGGGAGACGAGCGCGCCTGTATCCAGCAGCAGCTCAGCGGCCACGCCGGAGCGCCTCGACCATGTAGTCGCGGTGGCGTTCCGCCAGGTCCGGGACGCCGGACTCCACCGATCCGATCAGATGGCGGACGCGCGAGGCCGGTCCGCGCCCGGCCGGCGAACCCACCTGGAGGAACGCTTCAAGGGCCATCCGGACGACGTCAGAGTTCTTTCGACGAAGCTGGCGCGCCGCACGACGAAGCGCGACGCTCAAATCCGCCGGCAGGCGGACGGTCACCTGATGCTCCACGGCCACCCTCCCTGTGAATGTCATGCATTGTAGTGCATCGCATTCGAGCCGGTCCAGCCTCACGTGCCACGGAGTGGGAAGCGAGGGACGACCCTCATGCGAATGACTGTCGACGGACTCACGCGCCGGCTCCTCGGCGCCGCCACGGCCGCACTCGTCGGCGCCAGCATTATTGTGGCCGGACACGCCGGCACCATGGCGCCGCAAGGTGCGACGGCCGGTCCCACTATCGCGTATGTGGCCGAGACCGCGGTGTCGGTCCGCCTAGAGGCGGACCCCACGAAGGCGGACCCCACCGCCGTGTCGGTCCGCCTGAAGGCGGACCCCACGAAGGATCCCGCTCAGCCGATCGCGAACGGCTTTCAGGCCACGTCGAGCTTCGACGGCCTGACGAGCCAGGACGTCTTCACTGCGTACGGCACGCGCTTTAGTCCCCCGAGCGTCACCGGAGACGTGGGACCCGCCCACTACGTCCAGGCCGTCAACGGGTTGGTGCGGATTTTCGACAAGACCGGCACGGCCGTCACCGCGCCGTTCAAGATGAGCACGCTCTTCGCCACGCTCGGCGGCATCTGCGCGACCAATAACGACGGCGACCCGACGGTGCTCTACGATCAGCTCGCCGATCGCTGGATGCTGAGCCAGTTCGCGTTCGCGGATCCATCGACGCCGCCCTACTCCCAGTGCATCGCCATCTCGCAGAGCGGCGATCCCATCGGGCCGTACAACCTGTTCCGGTTTGCCATGCCCGGCAACAGCCTGAACCGGTCGGCCACCTTCGGCATGTGGCCCGACGGGTACTACATGGCGGACAGCCAATACGTGAACGGCGACACGTTTGCTGGCGTCGGCGTCTTTGCCTTCGATCGCGTCAAGATGATCTCGAGCGATGCCGCCGTTCGAGCCAACGCGACCTACATCTACTACAACCTGGGCGCGTTTGTCGCGGTCGGCACGGCCTTCGGCGGCATGCTGCCCGCCGACCTCGGCACTGTACGACGCCACGCGCGGGGCGCCACGGCGCGCACAACCGGCCAACGGGTGCGACTCGGGCCCGCTCCTCGTCGGTCGCGCGATGATTTCGGGCGGCGCCGAGCCGAACCAGCCGAATACGATTCAGCTCGTGCTCGGACGGCACGCTAGGCACTTTCCACTCCGATGAATCGATCGACCGGATCAGCGTTTCTGCCGTGGACGGCGGGCTGCCGGCCGCAGGCAAGCTGGTCAGGATCGAGGTGGCGGTCTGGGTGTTCGATCCCGCCAACGACTTCCTCGACCTGTTCTACACGTCGAACGCCGCCACGGGCAGCCCGACATGGACGTTCCTCACGACACTCACCCCATCCGGCACCGGCGCACGGACGCTGTCGACGACCTACGTGCTTTCCGCGGGCGGCGTGCAGGCCGCGCGCGCGCTTCCGCTATCAGGGCAGCGCCGGCACGTGCACGGCCGGCACCGCCCACTACGACGATCACGACGATCTGATCTTTGCCGTGCAGTAGGCCGCGTGGTGCATCGATGCCACCCGTGTGTTACACTGCCCGTCCATGCGGGACACGCTCGCCGTTCGATTGAGTGAGGAACTGGCCGGGGCCCTGGAGCGGGAGGCGCGACAGTCCGGCGTCTCGAAGGGCGAGATTGTCCGGCAGGCGATTGCCGCCCACCTCCTGAAAGACGCCTCCAGCTCGGTGATGTCCAAGTACTTCGGCGTGATGCGCGGGCCGGTCGATCTCAGTACGAACAGGGCCTATCGCCGGGCGTGGGCAAAGAAGCGCGCGTGACGCACGTCCTCGACGCGGGTCCACTCATCGCGGCGCTCAATCGTGATGACCATCACCATCGGTGGGCCCGCGAGACCATCGCCCGGCTGGGTCCGCCGTTCCACTCCTGTCCGGAAGCCATGGCCGAGGCGGCCGCGATGACCGGACAGCCCGTGGCGATCGTGGAGATGATTCACGCCGGCGAGATCGTGCTGGCCTTCGACTTGGCGGAACAGGCGGCATCCGTGCTGGCGCTGCTCGGCAAGTACGCGGATCGGCACATGGACCTGGCTGACGCGTGCATCGTGCGCATGACGGAGCTGACGAGAGACTGCCGCGTGGTGACGCTCGATCGTACGGACTTTTCGGTCTACCGCCGCAACGGTCGCGATCTCATTCCGATCATCGCGCCGCCCGCCCGACGACGATAACCACGATCTGATTTTCGCGGTTCAGTAGGGCGGGTCCTTACTCTACGGGATCAGAACAGGAATGCCGAGGTCTGCGGCCAGAGAGTGAAAGTCTTCGGCGTTGGTGGTGACCACCGTGGCGCCATAGCGCCGAGCGGTCAGGGCGATGAGCGCGTCGTTCTGAAAGTCGCGCCGCTTGGCCGCGTCCCAGTGCCGCCGGCTGCCGATGGCGCGAATCAGCCGGCCGGCTTCCCACCAATCGGCGGCCGTCGGCGCCCACTGGACAGCGGCGCGTCGGAACAGGTCGTCAACCAGTCGCTCTGCCGGCCGCGTTCGGGCGCCCCGCCGAAGCTCCGAAAGAACGACCGACGAATGCCGCACGATGAACGCGCGCCGCACCGCGGAAAGGAGCGCCTCGTGGCGCCCGCCCTCCCAGTGATCGATGTACACGCTCGTGTCGATGACCGCCCAGCGCACGTCGATCAGGGCGTGTCAAAGCTGCCAGGCTTCAACGACCCGCGGCTCTTCTGCATCAGCTGCCAGAACGCCTCCATCTCGGCGACCCGTTCGACCGACAGGCGGATCGCTTCAGCGTCGCTCGCGACCTTCAACGCCTTTCGCGCCCGCCGGATCGAGTCCGCATCGACGAAGTACGACTTCCGGGTCAATCTCGACGGCGCCGCCATCTTCACGCCCATCTTCCCTCCTCGACCGGGCCATGTTAGCATGCATACCTTTTTGGGTGTGTCGACATATGTGCCCGCGGGCGTTCGTGCCGTCCCGCCAGCCGCCCCGGCGGGTCCGAAAGGACCTTCTCGAAGTCTCCGCCGCGGCAGACAACTTCAAACACACAAGTAGCCGTTGACTTGATCCGCGCGCTCATAGTTAGGGCTCGCGAAACAATAATACTGACAATTAGCTCTTGTACGGTCGAGGGCATTCTGTCATAACTAGCGCGTGCACGACGCCAAGGCGGCGGCGCGGCCGCCGACAATGGGCCGCCGCCGAGGCGCGCGACGGCGGGTGGGGCGGCGTGAGTCTGGTCGCCCGGGCCACCGGGTTGTCGAGACCGACCATCAGCGCCGGGTTGCGAGAGTTGCAGTTGCCGGCCTTGCAACGCACCGCGGCGGCCCAGCGGGTCCGTCGCCCCGGCGGCGGCCGGCGCGCGGTCACCGCCACCGATCCGTCGCTGCTGACCGCGTTGATGGCGTTGATCGACCCCGCGACCCGTGGCGACCCGGAATCGCCGTTGCGCTGGACCTGCAAGAGCACGGCGAAGCTGGCAGACGAACTGACCCGGCAGCATCATCCCGTGAGCGATCGCACGGTGGCGACGTTGCTCAAGGCCGCGGGGTACAGTTTGCAGGCGAACCGCAAGACGCGGGAGGGCACGTCCCACCCCGATCGGGACGCGCAGTTTGCGTACCTCAACGCCTGCGTGGCGCGATGTCACCGACGCGGGCACCCGGCGATCTCCGTGGACACGAAGAAGAAGGAATTGGTTGGGGATTTCAAGAATGGCGGCCGGGAGTGGCACCCGCGCGGGCAGCCGGCGGCGGTGCGGGTCCATGACTTCCTCGACAAGACGCTCGGTAAAGCCATTCCTTACGGCGTGTACGACCTGCTGAACAATCAAGGCTGGGTCAGCGTCGGCATCGATCACGACACCGCCGAGTTTGCGGTCCATAGCATTCGTCAGTGGTGGGCGCGGATGGGCCGGCGCCGGTTTCCCCGCGCCCGCACCCTGTTGATCACCGCCGACGCCGGCGGCAGCAACGGGTCTCGGTCGCGCCTCTGGAAGCGGTCCTTACAGACGTTGGCCGACGAGCTGGGCCTGACGCTGTCGGTCTGCCACTTTCCTCCCGGCACGAGCAAGTGGAACAAGATCGAGCATCGGCTGTTCAGTTTCATCACGCACAACTGGCGGGGCAAACCCTTGATCAGCCATCAGGCCATCGTCAATCTGATCGCCGCCACCACCACGCGCACCGGCCTCCTCGTGAAAGCGGCGCTCGACACCCACCAGTACGCCACGGCGATTCACGTGAGCGACGAGGACTTCGCGCGCCTTCACCTCACCCCGCACGCGTTTCACGGGGATTGGAACTACACGATCTCACCTCGCCGATGACCTGTCAGTGTTATTCTCTCGCGAGCCCTTAGGTTGCCCATGCTGCCCAATGTTCGGTGTGGTCCAGCAGAACCCACAACTACAGGCCAAGCAGGCCCGACGCGTCGCTCACGGTTGCCCGGGTTGCCCAAATTGCCCATTTCATTCCTTGAGGGCGTCGAGCACGTCAGCGGCTGAAAAGCAGCGCGTTGCTGGTACCGCCGCCCGCAACGCGTGATCGCGAAGCATGGCCGCACGCTCGGCCCGGGCCCGGAGCCGTCTTCCGAAATCGACGAGTTGGTCGTACATCGCCTGCTTCTTCGCATCTGGCACCCGCGGGACGCTGATGAGAATGAACATCACGGCGAGCGCCGCCACGGTCACAATCGGGAGCCCCAGCGCGCTCGCGAGCCGGGCACATTGTTCGCGGTCGTCCGGCGCAACGCGTCGGAACCACTTCTTGGAGCGGCCTTCCGGCGCCGCCACCTCGAAGCGGAAACGGTCAAAGAAATCCAACGTGTCGGCGTCGTCGGCGCCGGCCGCGAGCACGACGTCCCTCGACGTCCGAATGCTTTTGATACCCGGGAGATGGGCGAGGAGTGCTAGGCCCTCCCGCAGTGCGAACGGGAAGGCGTCCACCTTCTTGCGCCGTGGCGTCGTGCTCGACCCGAAGACATCGAGCTGACGTATGACGTGCACGGGAAACCCGGAGAGGGGGAAGCGATCCTCACGCGCCGCCTCGTTGAAGAATTCGCCCAACTCGGCCACCACATCCCGTTCCTGCTCGACGTCCAGCTCCCGCACGAAGTCCGACGGCTTGAGCGAGGCCGCCTTGACCGGCGTCTGGTCTTTTCGTACTATCGCCATGTTCATCTCCTTCGTTGTCCTTCGCCCTCACGCCCGCGCGGGTTCCAGCCGTCGCGGGCGTTTCGATTTTTCAGCGCACACTCGCTGCCGGTTCCTTCAACAGCTCGTCGATCATGGCGTCGAGCGCCGCGGCATCGACGAGCAGACGGCGCAGACTGTCCCGTCGGTCATCAGGTGAAGGCAGACGGACGCCGGGCAGCTTGCCGGCGAGCAGCAGATCGCGGCACGCCCAGTACGAGATCGACAGGCGGCGCGCCGCTTCCGTGATCGAAATCAGGCGTGGCGGTGACGATTCAGACGACGGGGGAATCTTCCGAGGGGAAACCGTTGACCGAGGGGCGGTGCGCCGCATGAAACACCCTTAACATCAGCCCCTGGCGTGGGCGATGCGGGCCAGTCCTTTCGAGAACTGCCCGGGGTGCGGCGCTCCGGATGAACCGATCCGGTTCCGACTGAACGGCCTCGCATTCGGCGTTGCCTACGCCGAAATTCGTGCGAGACAAAGGGATTCTACTACAAACCAAACCAAATCGAGCCAAAAGAAACCTGAGGGCGGCCATCAGTTCGGAACAAATCCGGAAATCAAGGTACCGAGCAACTGGAGCGTCGCGCCCACCGTAATGCATCCGAACCCGGTCCTGTTGCCGACGCGGCGAGACTGGATCTCGCCCTGTTGCTTCTTGAAAAAATCCGGCGCGTCCTTGCCACTGACAACCGGAATTCGACCGATGCCCACCTCAGGAGCAGCATTTCGATAAAGGACCCAGCCGCCGTAGATCGCGAGCCCATACCCCACGGCCGAAACAAGCGTGCCGATCATTGCGCCTTTCATATCAACAGTCCGGTCACGGTTATAGTTTGGTGATAGTCGCCGGTTTCCGACGTCCTCAGCCCGCATCGATCTCATGAATCCCTGAATGAATTTGGAGGCGCCGCCCGGATTTGAACCGGGGGTGGAGGTTTTGCAGACCTCTGCCTTACCACTTGGCGACGGCGCCCGAAGAAAAAGAGGCGGAAGCGGAGCGTGCCGAGCGGGGCGAGGGGCCCCCGCGAGTAATGAATGGAGCGGGAAACGGGATTCGAACCCGCGACTTCGACCTTGGCAAGGTCGCACTCTACCACTGAGTTATTCCCGCTCGGCGTCCGGCTGCCTTCGACTTCGCTCAGGCCAGGGAAGCCGGACACTACAATCCCCACAACCGAGTCGCTAACGTAGCACACGGTCGGGGCAATCATCAACCAAGGTCCGGCTCAAGCCGGACACTACAACCTCCAGCCTCCAGCCTTCGCCACTTCCCATCTACAACCGGACCGCGCGCAGGACTTCGGTCGCCTCTTCGGGCGACGTGGGGTTGATGTAGAACCCGGTCCCCCACTCGAAGCCGGCCGTCCGCGTCACCTTCGGCATCACCTCGACGTGCCAGTGGTACCCGTCGCCGTGGTTCTCGGCCGGCGGCGCCGTATGCACGATGAGGTTGTAGGCCGGCGACTCGAGCGCGCGGTCGATCCGCATCAACACGCCCTTGAGCAGCCGCGCGAGGCTCTCGACGTCGCCCCTCGGCGCGTCCTCGAACCGCGCGGCATGCCGCCTGGGCAGCAGCCACGTCTCGAATGGAAACCGCGGCGCGTAGGGCGCCAGTGCCACCATGTCGGCATGCTCCTGCACCACGCGCCGGCCGTCGGCCAGCTCCTGTGCCACGATGTCGCAGAAGACGCAGCGTTCCTTGGCCGCGAAATGCCGGCGCGCACCCTCAAGCTCCTCCCGCACGAAGTCGGGCACCACCGGCAGGGCGATGAGCTGCGAGTGCGTGTGCTCGAGCGTCGCGCCGGCCTGCGCGCCGTGGTTCTTGAAGACGAGAATGTAGCGGAGGCGGAAATCCCTCTTGAGATCCAGGACACGCTCGCGAGCCGCCCAGAACACACGTTCGATTTCCGCTTCGGTCATCCGCGCGAGCGTCTTGTCGTGATCGGGCGTCTCGATGATCACCTCGTGCGCGCCAATCCCGTTCATCCTGTCGAACATGCCCTCGCCGGCCCGATCGAGTTCGCCTTCGACCCTCAGCGCAGGAAATTTGTTCGGCACGACCCGCACGTCCCATCCCGGTGCATTGGGCGCGCTGCCGTTCTGCCGGTACGCCAGCACCTCGGGCGGCGTGAGCGCCTCGTGTCCGGGACAGAACGGACAGTGCTCGCGGCCGATGACCTTCGGACGATCGAACACGAATTCGTAGGGACGCTTCTGCCGCTCGGTCGAGATGATCACCCAGCGGCCCGTGACGGGGTCTTTGCGGAGTTCAGGCATCTTCGAAACTTAAAAGTGAAAACTCAAAACTTAAAAGGACGCATCAAAAGCATTCTTGAACACTTCAACGACGGGTCGTTCAGCGTCAAGCTGAATTGAGACGACGTCGAAACGACAGGGACGATCGGTCAGCTGGTGTCGCATCACATAGTCGAGCGCGAGATGCTGAATCCGGCGGCGCTTGAGCCATGTCACCGCTTCGGCGGCCTCGCCAAACGCGCGCCCGTGCCGCGCCTTCACTTCGACAAACACCAGGGTCTGACCATCGCGCGCGATGATGTCCAATTCTCCACCGCGCCCACGGTGGCGCCTGGCAACAATTGCGTACCCCCGGCGCATGAGTTCTTCACACGCGAGATCTTCGCCGGTTTTCCCAAGCGCGATGCGGCTGCTCGACATAGCGCGTGTCGAATAGCAATCCCCGCGCCAGGTCTGTCGGTCCGCCTGAAGGCGGACACTACAACCTCTGAAGACGCTTCCCCTCCGGGCCCAAACCGATGAACAACCTTCATTTCCGCTTCCAGCGCGTGCCGCCGGCGTTGTCTTCGAGCAGCACGCCTCTGGCCGCCAGGCCGTCTCGAATCCGGTCGGCCTCCGCAAAATCGCGGCGCCGCCGCGCCGCATGGCGCTCCTCAATCATCCGCTCGATCTCACCAACCGGCACGGGTGGTTGTTCGTCCTCCGCCCGGCGCAGCGAGAGCACGCCCAGCACGCGATCGAACCAGTCGAACGCCTCCCGAACCGCCGGCACATCAGCCGCGCCGATCTGGCCGCCGTCGATCGCCGAATTGATCGCGCGCACGAGGTCGAACATCACGCCAAGCGCGCCCGCCGTGTTGAGATCGTCCAGCATCGCGGCGGCAAAGGCCGCCCGGGCCTCCTCGACGCGGGTCGCCACCTCGGGATGCGATCGCTCGCCTTTCACCGCATCGAGTCGCGCCAGGCAGTCGGTCAAGCGGCGCAGGGCCTCTTCGGCCTGACCGAGGCCCGCCCAACTAAAGTTGAGCTGCTTGCGGTAGTGCGACGACAGCAGCAGATACCGCACCGCCGACGGCCGGTGTCCCTTCGCGACGATGTCGGGGATGGTGAACGTGTTGCCGAGCGACTTGGACATCTTCGCAGCATCGACGAGCAGGTGCTCCACGTGAACCCAGAAGCGCGAGAACTGACGGCCGGTCGCACCCTCACTTTGCGCGATCTCATTCTCATGGTGCGGGAAGATGAGGTCGACGCCGCCCGCGTGGATGTCGATCGGCGGCTCGCCCAGCAGCCGCAGGGCCATGGCCGAGCACTCGAGATGCCACCCGGGCCGGCCCGGCGGATCGACGACGTCCCAGGTCGGCTCGCCGGGCCTGGCCGCCTTCCACAGCACGAAGTCCCGGGCATCTTCCTT
>MELA01000144.1:9674-39165 GCA_001767495.1 Acidobacteria bacterium RIFCSPLOWO2_12_FULL_65_11
CCATAATTGGCGAGCGTCGAGATCTTGAAGTAGATCGATCCATCGCTGAGGTAGGTATGGCCGTTTTTCGCCAGCGCTGCAACGAGATCGGCCATCGCGCGCAGGTTCGCCTCGTCGGTCGCGCGCGGATTGTCCTCGACCTGCTCCAGCCCGAGAGCGCGCGCGTCTTCGCAAAACGCCGCGATGTACTGATCGGTGTGGGCGCGCAGATCGAGTCCGGCCTTGGCGGCGCCCTCGATCGTCCGATCGTCGACATCGGTGAAGTTCATCACGTGGCGGACCTGGTACCCCAGGACGTACTTGAGCGTCCGCCGCAGCACGTCAACGCACACAAAGGTGCGAAAGTTGCCGATGTGGCCCCGGGCGTACACGGTGGGACCGCACGCGTACATGCGCACGGTGCCGTCCGTGCCGGGCTCGAAGGGCTCTTCGCGACGTGTCAGGGTGTTGTACAAACGGAGGGTCATCGAACGGCGTTATCCATCCTTGAGCTCAACCGATGGGGCACGTCGTGCGCCACTCGCGGCCGCCTGCAAATGCCACGGCGATCTGCAGGTCGCCACCTCGCACCACAAACTGTACCTCGCACTGGCGCAGGCCCTCCCTCACGCCCTCGGCCAGGGCACCCATCAGGTGGCCCACGGCCTCACGGGACACGTCCTCGCCGCAGCCGACCCGCCCGAGGACGCACGCGGCCACTTCGCCGAGCATGCCGTCAAACGGCGCTTCGTCAGAAAGGCAAAGGGCGAAAAGGAAGTCGTGACTGGACACGAGGCGCGATTCTACAGCGAAAGGCGCCCAAACAGCGCGCGCGCCTGCTCGCAGTCGGCGGTGATCTGAGCCCTGAGCAGATCGACCGAGTCAAACGACCGCTCGTCGCGCAGGCGCTGCACGAACCCCAGATGGAGAGACGTGCCGTAGAGATCGCGATCGAGGCCGAAAATGTGCGTCTCGATGGAGGTCCGGCCCGACGCGTCCACCGTCGGCCGGACGCCGATGTTGGTGATCGAGGGATACACCACGTCGTCAATCGTCGTGGTCGTGGCGTAGACGCCGCGTGGCGGCACCAGTTCGTTCTCGGTACAGAGATTCGCCGTCGGAAACCCGATCCCTCGCCCACGCCGATCGCCGTGCACCACCGTTCCATCGACGTAGTACTGATGCCCGAGGAGCGCGGCAGACTCGTCAACCCGACCTTCGCCGACCAGGCGCCGGATCCGCGTGCTGCTGACCACGAATTCCTTGTAGCGGACCGGATCGATTTTCTCGGCCCTGAAGCCGTAGCGGCCGCCAAGCGTCCTCAGCAGCGAGAAATTGCCGGTCCGGTCGTGGCCGAACAGGAAGTTGGCCCCCACCCACACCTCGGCCACGCGCAGCCAGTCGACGAGCACCGTTCGCACGAACATCTCGGGGTCCCACCGTGACAGCTCGAGTGTGAAGCGCACGATGGCCGCGCGCGGAAGCCCCGCGGCCGCCAGCGCCTCGAGTTTCTGCGCCGTGGTCATCAGGAGCGGCGGCGCCTTGTCGGGCCGTACGATCCGCGACGGATGCGGGTCGAAGGTCATCACGACCGAGGAGGCGCCGTGCTCGCTCGCGACACGACGAACGCGATCGAGGATCTTCCGATGGCCCCGATGGACGCCGTCGAAATTGCCGAGCGCCAGCACCGGCTGCACCCAGCGCGCCGGCCGGGGGTCGTCGGGGAAGTGAATGATTTCCACCGTTGCTTACGCCAACACAAAGGACACTAAGGACACAAAGATTAATTCGGTCTTACCTTCGTGTCCTTGGTGTCCTTGGGGTCGAATCGTCACTGAATCTCCAACACCAACCCATCATAGGCCAACCGCACGCCGGCGGGCAGGCGCGCGCAGGTGGCCACGTGCGGCAGGTCGTGACAGATGTGCGTGAAGTAGGCGCGCTCGACCTTGAGACGCTCCGCGACCGCGATGGCCTCGGGCACGCTGAAGTGGGTCGGGTGCGGCCGCTCGCGCAGCGCGTCGAGGATGACCGTGCGGACGCCGGCGAGCAGCGGCCACGACTCGTCGGGAATGTGATTGCAGTCGGTGAGATAGGCAAACGATCCGACGCGGAACCCCAGAACCGGCAGCGCGCCGTGCATGAGCGGCACGGGAACGATCTCGGTCCCGCCGAGGCTGAACGGTCCGCCCAGCCGGAACAGCGTGAGCTGCGGGATGCCGCCGCCCCGCTGTCGCGGGGGATCGAAGATGTACGAGAACATCCGGCGAAGATTTCCCGCCGTCTCGTCGTCTGCGTAGCAGCCAATCGGGGTTCGCTGCATCGCGTTGTAGCGGCGGATCTCGTCGAGGCCAAAGACATGATCGGCGTGACTGTGGGTGAAGAGAATCGCGTCGACGCGCCTGACGTCGTAGGCGAGCGCCTGCGCCCGCAGGTCGGTGGAGGTATCGACAAGGACGTACCGGACCGCGTCCGCGACAGCCGATGTCTCTGACGCGACGTAGGCCGGGTCTTCGCGACCCGGCAGCGCGATCAAGATCGACGGCCGTGTGCGACGGTCCATGGGATCGGTCGAGCGGCACACGGAGCAGTCGCAGCCAACTGACGGCACGCCGTGCGACGTGCCGCTGCCGAGCACGGTGACCTTAAGGCTCAACGATCCGCTTCTCGCCGCCGGTCTTCATCTCTCGGACTTCGATAAAGCGCAGCCGGAGCTCGTAGAGCACTTGATCGAGCACCTGCCGCTCTTCGGCGGTGAGGTTGCCCCTCGTCTTCTGGTCGAGCAGCGCCAGGATCTCGATCATCTGCGCGGCCCCTTCGAGATTCGGCTGCTGCCGCTCGCCAGAGATCGGATCGGGAAGGTCGCCGAAATGGATTGCCGCAGTGCTGGCCAGCGATACAACGAACGTGGCAAAAGGAAGCTCAGACATCGGTAATTGGGTAAGATTACCAAATTCCGATGTCCAACCGCGCCGCCGAAGAGTTCGCCCGTCTGGTCGACATCGTCGCCTCGCTCAACGGTCCGGACGGTTGCCCGTGGGATCGCGAGCAGACGATCGATTCGCTCAAACCGTTCGTGCTGGAGGAGACCTACGAGGTCCTCGATGCCATCGATCGGCACGATCACGCCGCAGTCTGCGAAGAGCTGGGCGACTTCCTGTTCGAGGCGGTCTTTCTCGCCCAGCTCGAGGCCGCGGCAGGACGGTTCGTGCTGGCTGACTCGCTCAAGACCGTGGCCGACAAGCTGGTGCGGCGCCACCCGCACGTCTTCGCCCGCGACAGCGGCGAGCCGAAGATCGACACGCCCGGGCAGGTGCGCGCGCGCTGGGAAGAGATCAAGGCCGAGGAACGCCTCGGCCAGGAGGAACCGAAGACGCTCTTGAGCGGCATCGCGCCGACGACGCCGGCGCTGCTCCGCGCGTATCACATCGGCGTCCGAGCCAAGTCGGTCGGCTTCGACTGGGCACACGCCGGCCAGGTGGTCGACAAGATCGAGGAAGAGGTCGGCGAGCTGCGCGAGGTCGTCGAGGCCGGCGGTGCGCTCGATCACGCACGCGCCGAGGAGGAGATGGGCGACCTCCTCTTCTCAATCGCCAATCTTGCTAGAAAGCTCGGCGTCGAGCCCGAAACGGCGCTGCGCAAAGCCAACGGCAAGTTCACCACGCGATTCACGGCGATGGAACGGGCCATCGCCGCCTCCGGGCGCGCCATGCGGGACCTTTCGCTCGATGAACTCGAGCGCGAGTGGCAGCGCGTCAAATCCGGGCAGCAAGCTGATTAACAGCACCAGCACTTTCGTGTTTTCGTGGCTGTTCTTAAGGCAGTGAAAGCTCCCGGCCCGTGAAGGTGCGCAGATGGATGGACGTGCCGTCCGTCTCGAGCGTGACGGCGCCGTCCTGGTCGGTGCGGAAGATCGCGGCGCCGACGTTACGGTACCGTTGCACGACATCGGGCGCGGGATGGCCGAAGCGGTTGGAGCGGCCTACGCTGAAGACAGCGACGTCCGGCTGAAGGGCCTGCAGGAAGTCTCGCGTGCTCGATGTGAGGCTGCCGTGATGCGGCACTTTGAGCACGCGTAGCGGTGCCGGCGGGATCGCGACCGCCAGCGCGCTCTCGACGGATCTGCCGATATCGCCTGTCAGGAGGATCGACACCTCCTTCCAGCGGACTTCGAGTACCAGCGAGTCGTCGTTCCGCACGCGCTGGCGCTCCCAGTCGGCCGGCTTTGGATGCCACGCTGCGACAACGACGCCATCAATCGAGACCTGGTGCCCGCCGTAAACGTTCTTCCACCGCGCTCCAGATGCCTCGCTCTGCAGTCGGAGCGCGGTCAACGGCGCTGAACGCGGCACGGGTATCCCTTCCCACACCTCGCGGGGCCGGAAGTCGCGAACGATGGACGAAGCGCCACCGACGTGATCGGGGTCGCCATGAGTCAGGGCGACAGACTCGACGCGTCGCACGCCGATCGCCCGCAGTGTCGGCCCCACGATGCGATCGCCGATGTCGAAGGTCGAGGACGCCGACAGGCCGCCGGTGTCGACGAGGAGGGTCGACCCGCGCGGAAAGCGGACCACCGCGGCGTCGCCCTGCCCCACGTCGATGAAGGTGACGTGCAGGCGGCCGTCGCCGCGCGACGCGACGATGGCCTGCGGCTCGGCCAGAATCCAGACGGCCGCGCCGGCCGCCAGCGCTGCCGTCCCCCGCCTGGTCGAGCGAGCGCCGCGTGTTTCTGAAGCGCCGGTGATCGTGGCACGCCGCCGCCACAGCATCCACCACGCGCACACCGCGGAGTAATACAGCACGACAACCAGCCACCCGGGCGGGCCGATGCGAGACGTCACAAACGGCGCGAACTGCACGAGATCGGCCGAGCGAACCAGGCCTTCGGCGCCCAGATGAGCCAGCCAACCGATGGCCGACGCGAGCGGCGCGAAGACAATCGCCGCAGGCACGAGCGCCATCCCCGCGATCTGGGCAATGCCCATCAGCGGGATCGCGAGGAAATTGAGCCCGAGCCCGGCACACGTCACGCGCGAAAAGACCGTCGCGCCAATCGGAAAGAGCATCGCCTCGGCCGCGACCGACATCATGAACATCATCACAACCGGCACGGTGGGGCGTGGCAGACGCCAAGCTGTGGCGACCGGCACCGTCACGAGAATCGCGAGCGTGGCGCCACAGGTCAGCAGAAACGCCGGGTCGGTCACGACGAGCGGGTCGGTGGCGACAAGAACGGCTGCGACGACCGTCAGCGCGTGAAGAGGCGGACTGCGATGGTCGAACGCACGGCTTGCGAGGTAGACAACAGCCATGAGCGTCGCGCGATCGACCGAAGCGCCTCCACCGACCAGGCTGGCGTAAGCCACGAGCGCGACGATGGTGGCGGCGGCGGCACCGCGCCCGAGCAGGCCGGCGAAGCGAAATACGCCGAGGATCAGGCCCGCCAGGATCGCGATGTTCCCGCCGGAAATCGCGATGACGTGATATGTTCCCGCCTCCTGCAGGCGACGCTCGACATCCTGGTCGAGCCCTGCGCGATCGCCGATGACGATGGCCGTGACGATCGCCGCCGATCGCGGGCTGTAGCGTCCAACGGCGGTCGCGATCGTCTGACGGGCAAACGATCGAGCCTCTCCCACGCGCTCGTCCCACCAGTGGCCTCGTGCCGCCACCTCGACAAGCGCGCCGCTTTTCACCGTGCCGACGAGCGTCGTTCCTCGTCGCGCGAGCGCCCGCTCGTGATTGGGCACGCCGGGATCGAGATACCGGGACGGCCGACGGAGCTGCACCGGCATCCGCACGTACCGGCCCGCACGCCACTCCTCCACCCGCGAGGCCCCCAGCGATCCGACGACGGTCACGAGGATGCCGCCCGACACACTGCCCGCAGGCGATGCCGGGTCCACAGGACCCGGCCTACGTACCGACTCGATCTCCTCAATACGTAGGGCGGGTCCTGTGTACCCGCCGTCAATGGAATCGACATCGATGCTCAGGGACACGCCCGACGCGACGGGCGCGGCGTCGGCCCGCAGCACGCCGCTCACGGTCACAAACGCCTCGTCATCCTCTGGCAGCCGGCGGCCCTCCGATGCCGCCTCGGCGCGCTGGGCACGAGCGATATCTTCGAAGACCACGCGCAGTGTCGGACGCCAGGCCTTGCGCCAAGCGTCCACCGAGAGCATCGCCCCGCCAACAAAGAAGGCCATGCCCACGGCGCACGCGAGCCCGATCGCCCACCACCCGCGCCAAGCCAACCACGCCATGACGGTGCAGGCGAGGAGCACCAAGTAGCCGACGGCAAGGGGGATATCTGGAACGAGAAGACCGAACGCTGCTCCTGCGAGCAGACCGATGGCAGGAATCGCGGCGACGGTGCGCACGCCGAGTGGCAGTGCAAACTTCGGGGCAACTCTTCATCACGAAGACACGAAGCTCACGAAGGCGCACGAAGTGCTTAGACTAGAAGAACTTCATGGATTGTCGTGCCCTTCGTGACTTCGTGATCGACGGGCGTGCGACTGAGAGATGTTGCAGAAACTGCAAGCGTCGGGACCTGGCTTGCGGCAGTTCCTGCGTAGTCGGCGGCGGGGCGGGCCGTGTGTCGACCCGCCCCGTCAGCCTCGCATCTCGCCCGTATCTCGCCGCCGCCTGAGGGTCGTGTCGGTCACGTCTGCGGTGGCGCCTTCGGTTTCTCAGCGAGTGTCTTCACGACCTCAGCATGTGTCTGAATTCGGCCGTGAATGGGCACATGCCGCGCGGGGTTCAGCTTTTGCGCCTTCAGGTTCTCGATGAAGTTGTCGCCCCACGGATGCTGCAGCCAGTTCAGGTCGTAGAAGTCGGCCTGCACGAGCGTCCGGTCCCGGGGCACCCACGCGTAGAGGAGTAGCCCGGAATGGATGTTGCCGTTGGACTTATAGAGGATCACCTCGTTGGTCGCGTCCTTCAGCGTGAGCTCCTCGTCGACCAATTGGAACTGCGGCGTCTTGGGACTTCTCGTGAGCGCGTCCCGCCCGCGCGTGTGCGGACGTGAGGCAATCTCCTTGAAGAAGGCCTCGTTCCCGCGGTGCGTGACGATCGTCAGTCCCTCGGCCACGGCCGCCCGGAATCCGCCTGCGTGATCGAGGTGATGATGCGACACGACGGCGTGCGTCAGCGGCTTGTTCGGCACGAGCGTTTTCGCCTTTGCGATGACCGCCTGCGTGCGGGCATCGGTCAGCGGCACCTCGAAGATCGTGAGGTGATCGGCGAACTCGAAGACCACGCTGTGATGCGTGCCGCCCGCGAGCCACCAGATGCCGCGACCGACCTGTTCGACGGTCACCTCGATGGGCGGCGGCTGCGGCGCCGGCGCCGCACGCACGGCGGCTGGCGCCACCAAATCCTCGGCGTCCACGTCCGCCTGGTTCCGCGCAACGGTGATGTCGGCAATGGTGAATCGATCGGTCTTGGTGGTGAACCGCTTCGGCAGCTGCAGCCCACCGACTGCCTCGTAGTCCGCAAATGAGGTTTCGACGATCACGTCGCCCCAGTTGGGGTCGTACTCGGCGTGCGCGACATGTGTCGGCAGCTTCGTGGTCGGGTCGATGGCGAGGGTCAGCACGTCGCCCTTGGCCGTGGTGATGTCCACGTGTTGTTGTCCGTCCTCCTGCCGAAGGTTGCCGAGCCTGGCGGCCGGGTCGAGGGCGGCGCGCAGGAGCGCCACCGGGTGATCGAGCATCTCGCGCCGGCGCTGCTGCGACGCCGCCTCGGACGCGCGCTGCGGCGGTGCCGGCGTGGCGCCGGCGGCGGGGGCGGCGACGTTGAAGGCGATGTCGCCGTCGAGGCGCTGATCTTGGCGCACCACGGTGGCGTTGGCGAACGCGAACTGCGCCGTGCGCACCTGCTGCAGCCGCATGCGGCCGTTCTGCAGGTCGAGCGTGCGTTTGTAGTCCGTGACCTTGAAGGTATTGGGAGGCGCGTCCGGCGTCGCGCTGCCGCCCATGGCGCCGTTCAGACCCGCGCCTTCCATCACGAGGGTGCGGACGCCTTGAATGCGTTCAGCCCCGCCCATGGCGGCGACGGCTTCGTCAATGACCTGTCGCTCCGGCGGCGTCTGCGTGCAGGCGGCTGCGAGAGCGGCCGCCGCGACGACTCCAATGATTCTTGTCATAATCCCTCTCCTGTCCTCTTGAAACCGAACGGTGGCCTCCGCCGACTGGTATTATCGGCCATTCAGGACGTCGAGGAGGACAGCATGGGCACAATCGTCCCGCGGGTCGTGATTGCTCTGTTTCTGGGTGTGGTGGCCTCATTCCCTGCCGCGGCCCAAACCGTCGAGCGTGCCGCCGAGGTGCCGGCCCTCACCGAAGGCCCGACGGTCGATCGGGACGGCAACGTGTATTTCACCGAGCTTCGGACGCAGCGCATCTTCAAGCTGGGCACCGACGGTGAGCTCTCGGTCTACCGCGAGCGCAGCCATGCCGCCAACGGGCTCGTCATCGATCCGCAGGGACGCCTGATCGCGTGCGAGGGGGCCGCGGATGGGCAGCCGCCTCGGATCACGCGAACCGATCTGCGCACCGGCGCCATCGAAGTACTGGCCGACAGCTATCAGGGGATGCCGTTCAGGGGTGCGAACGACGTCACGATCGACAACCGGGGCCGGCTGTACTTCACCGACCCGGCGGGGTCGGCCGTTTACCGCATCGATGGGCCGGGACAGATCGCGCGCGTCCTGACGACGCCGGACATCGAGCGGCCGAACGGCCTTCAGATCTCTCCGGACGACAGGACGCTGTACATCATCGAATCAGGTCCGGTCCCGGACGGCCCGCGAATGATCCGCGCCTTCGACCTCCAGCCCGACGGCACAGCGCGCAACGGTCGCGTCCTCTTCGATTTCCCCGGGCGCAGCGCGGACGGCATGAGCGTCGATGTTCAGGGAAACCTGTATGTGTCGGCCGGTTTGAACGAGTTGGCGCCGCCCGGCGCGGTGGCTGCCGCACGCGCCTGGACCGCCGATGCCCTCAAGACCAGGGCCGGCGTGTACGTCATCTCGCCGGCGGGGACGCTCCTCAAGCTCATCCCGATCCCTGAGGACGTCATCACCAACAACGCCTTCGGCGGTCCGGACATGAAGACGCTGTACGTGACGGCAGGGCGGACGGTGTTCAAGGTGCGGACCGACATCGCCGGGCTGCCTCGGTAGGAACCACTAGGAGCTCTGGAGATCGTCGGCCGCGAAGAATTCCGCCGGCTGAAATCCGAACGTGCGCGCGACGAGCAGGCTCGGGAAGCTCTGCACCCGGATGTTGTAGGTCTCGACCGCGCCGTTGTAGTAGTTACGCGCGTAGGCGACCTTGTTCTCGGTGTCCGCGAGGTCGCGCTGAAGCTGGGCGAAGCGTTCGCTGGCCTTCAGATCCGGATACGCTTCGGCCACCGCGAACAGCGTCTGCAGCCCACTTGTCAGATCCGCGTCGGCACGCGCCGCGGCGCCGGGCCCGGCGGCCCGTCCAAGCGCCCCGCGAGCCTCGGTGATTCGCTCCAGGGTGCCCCGCTCGTACGCGGCGTATCCCTTGACGGCCTCGACCAGATTGGGGATGAGCGAGCTGCGGCGTTTGAGCTGCACGTCAATCGCGCTCCAGCCTTCGCGCACGCGCTGGCGTGCGCCCACCAGACCGTTGTAGAAAACGCTGACGGCGATCGCCAGACTGATGAGGCCTGCGGCGACGACCGCGAGGGTCATGGTCACCAGCTGCCGCCTCCGCCTCCCCCGCCGCCGGCCCCAGAGGATCCTCCGCTGAAGCCGCTGTCGCCCGACCCGCCCGGCGTGGACGCGATGGCGCTCGAGACAGACGAGGAGAAGCTGGTGATGTTGCTTGAAAAGCTACCGGCGTCGAAGTGCGAGCCGCTGCCGGCGTACCAACCGGCGGTCGCGGGCCCCAGATCGATGTCCTTGAACGCGCGCGCCCATCGTTCGACGCACTTCATCGCGATCGCATAGGGTAGGTAGCTCGTAAAGATATTCGCGCGCTCGGCAAACGCCTGCTGGTGCTGCTCGGCCGTACGTATGTACCGGGCAAAGCCGAGCGCGCGGCGCCTCGCCTCCCGGCCCTTGGCCGTGCGCCGAGGCATCGCGCCCGACACGACGCTCAGGAGCATCCCGGCCACCACGACCGGCAGGCCGACCAGTCCGGCGCCCCACCGGCCGCCGAGATAGATAGTGAGGCCCACACCTGCGAGAGCCACCGCAGCCGCGACGAACCGCCAAGCGGTGCGGACCGCGTTCGGATTTCGCGGAAACCAGCCGCGCTCGACCGCGTCGGCGTAGAGCGCCTTCTTCGCCTTCGCCAGGTCTGTGTAGAAGCTCTCGCGCAAATCGGACAGCTTCCTCCGCGACGCCGACCCGGAGTCGAACAGGCCGTCGAACACGATTCGCTCGTATTCGAGAAGTCCGGCATCGGCCGATTTCAATCGGTCGAGCTGATAGTCGGTCTTCCCGAACCACGCGAGCAGTCCCGTCGGGGGAAGCTCGGTGATCGTGAGATACCCCCGCACGGCCAGGTCGACGATGGTGGCGGTGACGTCGAGCGTGTCGGCGTGCTCGTCGAAGAGCAGGCCCATCTGACCCGGGCGCATGCTCTCGGGCGGCTCGAACTCGACCACGACCGGATCGGATCGGAAGAGCGGCGCCCGCTGCTCCTGTGGATTCTGGGACAGGTAGTGAATCGAGGTGTACCGCCGATCGCGGCCGAGCATCCACCACAGCAGGCCGACACCGCCGAACGCCGCCGCGAAGCCGGCGAGCGACAGCCCAATAAACACAGGCGTGCGCTCGAAGACTTGAAAAATGCCGCGCGGCCGAGCAATGAGGAGCAGCACCGGCTGAGCGACGGCACCCTTCCGCAGGCCGGCCACAACCGTCAACTGCTCGCCCTCGGCAAGCGAGCGTGTCGCGGTAAATGTCGCCCCGTCCGGGGTCAACTGTGCCTGGCAGTGCTCGTTGGAGCCCGGCCGCCCCTGGAAGCAGTCCACCCGCTCGATGGCGCCGGCGGGCGCCGTCACACGGACGACGGCGCGCTCGACCCGAACGGGCCATGTGCCGGTGGCGTTCCAATACAGTTCGTCGTGATCGGCAAAGGCGTTGAGCGCGCCGTCAAGCCGATACGCGATGCGATACGTCTCCTTGCCCGAGATTGTCCGATCGGGATCGCCGATGCGAAACCGCGTGATCGACCCTTCGGTCATCGTCTGGACCTGATGCCGGCGTTGGTTCGCGTCGGTCACCCCAGTGAGATTGATGTCGTAGCGGCGATTGGTGGTGCCGTCATAGGCGAGGAGGGAGACGATGTCGCGGAAGATCCCGTGCCGTGCGAGGCCGCGGAAGTCGACGTCGAGGGCTTCGGTGGCCTCGATCGAGCCGCTCGACTGAATGGCGAGCCGGAAATCGAGCCGTTCGATAACCCAGCCTTCGTCGGCTTCGGCCAGCGCGCCGGCCAGCAGGACCAGTATGACGAGGGCGGCGACGGACAGGAACGACCGGCGCATTCCGTGGAATAGTACTACCAGTACTTCCAGCGCGGAACGAGACGCTGCTCAAAAGCAAAGGATGGCGTGGCGCCGGGTGTGACGACCACTCGCACCCAGCCCACGAGCGGCGACCCGGGCACTTCCAGCCTCGTGACGTTGCCAATCATCTGTTTGGTGGTGCGCGCTTTGAGCGGATGGTCGGTCGTGAAGTTGTGCGAGTCGCCATGGATCAGCAGCACGGGCTTGTCGAACGCCACGGCTTCGTCTTCGAACGCGTCGAGCAGGGGTTTGAACGGGACCTGACCGGCTGAGGTCCAGTCAAAGCCCGGATTGGCGTGGAAGGCCACGACCACGGCCGTCGCCGACAGTGCCTTCGCCCGCGCGAATGTCTCGTGCAACCACACGAGAGCGGCCTCGAGCCTCCGGCGCGATTCCTGATCGTCCGCGTCCGTTCTCGCCTGGAACGGATCGGTGAAATTCCCGCTGCCCACCACATGAATCGTCGCGAAGACGAGGCCGCTCTGCGACCAGCGGGCATGCTCGACGAACTCGGCAAACGAAGGAGTGGCTGATTGCGTTTCGACGGCCAGGGTCTGACGGCCGAGACTTACGGCCGGTCGCGGATACATCGTTCGGCGCAGCAGCGCGAGTCGATCGCGCGGGTCGAAGCCGCCTTCCTGTTCCATCCAGCAGTCTGCCCACTCGTTGTCGCCGGGAATGTAGATCAGCGGGTGCTTCAGGCCATTGAACCAGGATCAGCCTTCAAAGTGAAATTATCCAGCGATCCCTCATCGGGCCCCGTGAAGTATTCCCCGCGAATGTCCAGGCTCAGCGGCGCGGCCAGGACGCTTCGGATCTGCACCTGGGTGGCGGGCGCACCCCAGTTCCATCTCCAGCCTTCGCTTTCGGAAAGTCGCACGGAGAAATCCTTCCAATTCGTTCCGGGGGCGGATCCGACTCCAAATCGATAGCCGATGCGTCCGGCGGTCCCGATAATGGTGATGTCATCATCAAGAAAACCTCCATCCACGTCGGCCGACTGCTTCAGGCTGAAGCTGATAGTGCCGTTTTCTGCGGCGGACAATTGCTCCACCACGGCGCCTGGCGCGCGGAAATACCATGTCTCCCCCCATGGCCACGGTGACGAGGAGTGTCAGGCCTCTCATTGTTGATTGCTGATTGATGATTGCTGATTGAATTGTAGATTGAATCGGCACCATCGACCGGCTGTCAGGTTACAATCAGCCGGTCCGAAGGAGGAGTGGGATCATGACCGTGTCATTCCGACCCATCGCACTCGCCATCGCGTGTGCCTTTGCAGGCGCAGTCGCGCTCGCATCACAAACCGGCCGAGGCACCGTCGCCGTGGACAACGACGATATCGGGGGCGTCGTCACGAGCGCGAGCGGTCCCGAGGCCGGCGTCTGGGTTATCGCCGAGACGGCTGACCTCGGGACCAAGTTCGCCCGAATCGTCGTCACCGACGATCAGGGACGCTATCTCATCCCCGATCTCCCCGCCGCGCGCTACACCGTGTGGGTCCGCGGCTACGGGCTCGCCGACTCGGCGAAGGTCAACGCGTCGCGGGGCGCGACGCTCAACCTCAGAGCGGTCGTGGCACCCAATCCGGCAACGGCGGCGCGGGCCTACCCCGCTGCCTACTGGTATTCCATGATGCGGCTGCCGAGCGCGAGCGAGGTCGCGAGCGTGCCGGGCGGGTTGAACGAGTACTTGATGCGCATGAAGAACATGGGCTGCATCGGGTGCCACCAGCTCGGTCAGGCCTCCACGCGCACCATCCCGGCTTCCCTCGGCACGTTCGCCTCGTCTCAGGACGCGTGGCGGCGCCGCCTCGGGTCCGGGCAAGCCGGGCGAGGCATGGTCCAACAGGCCGGCCTGGCGGACAACACGCCGATCAAGTACCTCGCGGACTGGACCGATCGCATTGCGGCCGGCGCGCTGCCGGCGGCCAGGCCCGAGCGCCCCACAGGTGTCGAGCGAAACGTCGTGGCCACTGTCAGAGACTGGGCGACCGAGACGGTCTACATGCACGACCTGGCTTCGACCGACCGCCGCAATCCCACGGTCAATGCGTACGGCCGGCTCTTCGGCGCACCCGAGCTCAGCACCGACGACTTCCCTATTCTCGATCCGGTCGCCAACAAAGCGACCAGCTTCAAGGCGCCCGTGCGCGATGCCAATACGCCGACGACGGCGAGCACGCCGCCGTTTCAGGCGTCGCCGTACTGGGGAAACGAAGTCCTCTGGGACAGCAAGGCGAACGCGCACAACCCGATGATCGACCATCGGGGCCGCGTCTGGTACACGGCACGAATCCGCGGTCCCGAGAACCCGGCCTTCTGCCGCGAGGGGTCCACGCACCCGTCAGCGCGCGCGTTCCCTCTGAACAACTCGGGACGGCACCTGGCGATCTATCGGCCCGACACCGGCAACTACACGTTCATCGACACCTGTTTCAGCACGCACCACCTGCAGTTCGCCGAAGACGCCAATCACACGCTGTGGACGAGCGGCGGCGGCAACGTCGTCGGCTGGCTCGACACGAAGAAGTTCGATGAGACGGGCGACGCCGCGGCATCCCAGGGCTGGACGCCGCTGGTGCTCGACACGAACGGCAACGGGCGGCGCGACCGATACGCGGAGCCAGACGCCGCGGCCGATCCGGCACTCGACAAGCGAATCAATGCAGGCTTCTACGCGGTGATGCCCAATCCGGCCGATGGCTCGATCTGGGGATCGGTGGCGTTCGGGTATCCCGGTGCGATCGTTCGCCTGAATCCGGGCCCGAACCCGACTGAGACCGCGCTCGCGGAAATCTACGAACCGCCGCTGCCGGGCTTCGGCGTTCGCGGTGCGGACATCGACAGAAACGGCGTGATGTGGGTGTCGCTCGGAAGCGGCCATCTCGGCGAGTTCGACCGCAGGAAATGCCGAGGGCCGCTCAACGGCCCCAATGCAACCGGCAAGCACTGTCCGGAAGGCTGGACGCTCCATCGCCTGCCTGGACCCGGCTTCCAGGATCTGCCCGAGTTCAGCATCGAATCGAGCTATTACACGTGGGTGGATCAGCACAATACGTCGGGGCTCGGCGCGAACGTGCCGATCGCGACGGGGAATCTGATGGACGGCGTCCACGCGCTCGTGAACGGCCGGTTCGTGACGCTGCGCATCCCCTATCCGCTCGGCTTCTACAGCAAGGGGTTCGACGGCCGGATCGACGATCCGCAGGCGGGCTGGAAGGGCCGCGGTCTGTGGGTGTCAGAAGGCGATCGTACGCCCTGGCTGATGGAAGGCGGCAAGGGCAACAAGCCGCTCGTCGTGCACTTCCAAGTGCGCCCGGATCCGCTGGCGAGGTAGGGGTCTACTGGTAGAGGAAGCAGGCCGGGTCCTTTGGGGACCCGGCCGATCGTGGACGTTGCGTGAGGCACCATTCTGGTTCCATAATGGTGGCCATGCCAACGCTGACACTCAAGAACATCCCCGACGGCCTGCACGCGCGGCTGAAAGCGAGCGCGGCACGCAATCGCCGCAGCCTGAACAGCGAGATTCTGGTCCGCCTCGAGAAGGACATCCAGGACATCAGCCAGCCCGTGCTCGATCCGGTCGTACACGCCGAAACGCTCCGCGCCTTCGCCGCGCGGCTGCCACGCGTCGCCCCCCAGCACGTGACTCGCTACAAGCGCCAGGGCCGCGCGTGATCGTCGTCGACAGCAACGTGATCGCGTACTGCTGGCTCAACAGCCCGATGGCCGCGCTGGCGCAGCGTGTGCGCGTCAAGGATCCAGATTGGCAGGTGCCCGTCCTGTGGCGATCGGAGATGCGCAGCATTCTTGCAGGCTACCTGCGCGATGGCAGTCTCTCGGCCACCCAAGCGCGCCGCGTCATGCGGCAGATCGAAGAGGCGCTGGCAGGCTGCGAGCATCTGGTGTCCAGCGACGCGGTACTCAAGGTCGTCGATGCGACGCGATTGTCGGCCTACGATGCCGAGTTCGTGGCGCTCGCGAAAGAGCTGTCCGTCCCCCTCGTGACCGAAGACAAAGGCGTCCTCAAAGCCTTTCCGGAGGCCGCGCTCTCGATGGAGGGCTTCCTCGCATAGAGCTCAAGGCTTGCCAAGGACAAGCAGGGTGTTATCAACCGCGAGATCCTGACGAAACACTGGACCGACTGGGTGGACTACTGGGCGGTGGACTTCAACTACGAGAGCCGGAAAGAGATCATCAGGGTGCCGAAAGGCGCCGGCATCGCCGCGGTGCAGGGGCATCTGCCCGGCCAGGAGGCCGCGCAGCGAGAACTGGAGCTGCCCGCCGCCGAGTTCGAGGATCGCTGGACCGGTGCGTACATCGCCGTGTGCGTCGTTGATTCGTACGCCGCCTCGTCCTCAGCGACGGCTTCTTCATCCGACTGGCTCTCGTACTGTTTGAGCGTTCGTTGAACCCGTTCTTCATCCCAACCGGGGGGAAACCTGTTGTTCTTCATTGTTTTTTCCGTCGTCGGCGTTGCAGCGCCCTTAATGCCTTCGGTCCGAGATCGTAGGCCGTAACCACGAACACGGACTCGGGTTGTGGGTCTGGTACCTAAATCACCCGCAAGTACCGTCCTCCATCTGTCTGCCCCAGTGCCACGCGCGATCCCTCCTGACCTGGCCGGTCTTCGTGCGGACGAGCGAGAACAGTCTCAACCTCGCTTTCATTCACATTGTGCTGATAAATGTGTGGCTGTCCTGTCGCCGGATCGAGATAGTACCGAACGTCCACCCGCCGATTCTACGCGATGAGCGCGACCTACGACACCCACCACATCGAGGGAACCATCAACCTGGCGATTCAGCGACCGATACAGTCCCCGGCCGGCTTGAAGCCGGCCGCCTCAGCAGCGGCGCGTGTCGCGAACGTCCGCGTGCAGTTCCCGCAACTGGCGTTGCGGCATGTCGGCAGGTGATAGACCTTACTGCTCACATTGCCGATGAAACCGCTCGCAGTTGTCGGCGGCGGCGTTGATCGAGCCTGAGCTTCGCGCAGAACGCATGCGGGTTGCCTGGCGCCGGCAGCCCAGAAACCGAGTTTGGCTGCTTTTGCGCGATCAAGAGCCGCATCGAGCGCCGGGTCGACGATGTATCGGTGGTACGTGCATGCAAGTCCCGCAGCGATGATGGACTCGCTTGCATCCTTGCCGTCCACCACAATCCGCGCGACGAGTCGACCGTAGACGTCCACATCCTTGCCGGTCATCGCGACGTCCTTCGAGAACATCAACACGCGTGTGAAACGAGTCGCTCCCTGGAATAGAGGTTCGCCAGATTCAGGTGTATCCACGCCGTGCAGCCTGACGCGCATGCGACGGCCCGATGAAAGACGAACGTCCACCGTATCGCCGTCGATGACGGTGAGCACACGCGCGGTGACTTGCTTGTTCACGAGGTCGCTCGGACGCTGCGCGTGCAGCGTGACGAGCGTCAGTGCCAGGAACGCGGCGGACCACGCGAGTCGCTGAAGCATGATGGGATTATGAACCCGAGGGCCGGTCTGTTGCGAACCGGTGAGCGACGATGCTAAGGTCGTCCCCAACGTCGAAGGGTCGGCACGATTCTGGCGCCGCCATCGTGTCATGCCAGAACCGCTAGCCGATCGAGTCGCCACTATCGAGAGCCAAGTGCAGACACTGCAAGAGTTGCCGGGACAAGTCACGGCGCTCACCGCACGCGTCACCTCGCTCGAATCGCAGTTTTTTCAATTCCGAGTCGAAGTGAAGGATCAATTCCTGCAAGTTCGCAGCGACATCAAGGCCGTCGACGAAGGCCTGAGACAGGAGCTGAGGACTGTCGATGAAAGCCTGAGAAAGGAGATCAGGGCTGTCGATGACGGCCTGCGAGAAGAGCTGGGAGCCGTCGCCGCGGGCCTGCGTCAGGAGATACGGTCCGGCGACGAAGAGACTCGCCATCAAATGCGCGTCATGTACGAAGGCTTGCGCTCGCTGATCAAGACGCTCCGCGACAAGTAGCGCGACCCTAAAGTACTCGCGCGCCTTCAATATTGAAGTTGTCCAGCGACCCCTCGTCGGGCCTGTGACATACTCCCCCCGAACCTCGAGCCCGAGCGGGGCGGCCAGGACGCTTCGGATCTGCGCCTGCGTGGCGGGCGCCCCCCAGTTCCACCTGGCCGACCGCCATCTCTTGAGCCTCGGTCACAAAAAAATTGGTATAGTCACAGGGCTTCGGAAAGCAAGGACTCGTGGATCGAAATGACGAGGAGGCGCGATGAGAACCATAGTGACGGTGGCCCTGGCGGCGAGCCTCGCGATGGCGGCAAACGGCTTGTCTGCTCAGAACCAGGGAGCGCCGGCCGGACAGGGACAGGCGGGACAGGGAGGACAGGGACGGCAGGGCGGTGGCGGTGGACGCGGCGGCGGGCCGCAGCTGCCCCCGGCTCCGATGCCAGTGGCCCCGCCGGCGGCGGCGCCCTACAAGCCGGGCATTCCCGAGCGTACGGCGCAGGACACGGTGATCACCAACGTCCGCATCGTCGTCGGGAACGGCCAGGTGATCGAGAACGGCCACATCATCATGCGCGCTGGCCGCATCGCCGTCGTGGCGCCCGGCGCGCCGGCCAGCACGCAGGGGCTGCGTGTGATTAATGCCCAGGGCATGAGCGCGATGCCCGGGTTCATCGACAGCCACAAACACGTGACCGACGGCCCATCATCCGAAGCGCAGATGCGGTCGCTCCTCGAGGCGGGCTATACGACGATTCTCGCCGGCGGTGGCGCCGCCATGGCCAACATCAGCCTGCGCGACAAGGTCGAGAGCGGCACGATCAACGGGCCGCGTATCATCCCGTCGGGGGGCGCCGGTCTGAACCAGACGCCGCAGCAGGCGAGCGCAGCCGTGCAGGCGCTGGCGATGCAGGGCGTCCTGCACACGGGCGAGATCGGGTTGACGCCCGAGCCGTTCCCGCCGCAGCCGCAGGTCGAGACGCTCAAGGCGATCGTGAACCAGGCGCGCATGTCCGGCGTCCAGGTGAACGTGCATGCCGTCAGCAGCATCGCGATGGAGACCGCAATTGACGTTGGGGTGCGCCGGCTCGTGCACCTTCCCAATAAGGACTTCACCACCTTCGAGCAGGCTCAAAAGGTGGCCGAGACCGGCTCGATCGTCGCCGGCCTGATCGCGTTCGGGGCGCCGACCATCGACCGCGACTCGTCGCTCCCGCCGGGGTGCCCCTTGCCCTGCCAGGGGTCGGTCTTCTTCCCGCGGGACAACGAGCCGCGCTTCCGCGACGGCCGGGTGTGGCCCGAACCGATTGTCGGCGCGAACCGCGACGCGATGGGCCGCGCCACGGGCACTGAACTCGGCTACACGCTCATCAACGCGCGCCGGATCTGGGACGCCGATCCGGAGCACCGGACGATCTCGTTCTCAACCGACCAGAACTTCGCGGATCTCGTCGTGCTCGAGCACGAACTGAAGTCGTTCAGCATCATCTTTTCGATGCCCGACATCCACCGGATCATCGGGCCGAACTCGGCGCGCTACGTCGGCATGGAGGCGCAGATTGGGACGCTCGAGCGCGGCAAGTTCGCCGACCTCATCCTGCTGTCGGGGAACCCGACGGAGAACATTTACGGAATGCTCACGACCAGCGTGGTCTTCAGAGAAGGCCGCATGGTCATTGACAAGCGGTAAGCGGAGGTAGAGATGAAGCTCGTGATGAAGATGAAGAACATTGCCGCGGTTGCCCTCGTCGCAGCGCTCGCCATCGGCGCGGGCCTGTCAGCGCAGCAGGGCGCGCAGGGGGGCGGCGCGGCGCAGGGCGGTCAGGGCGGGGCGCAGGGGCAGGGACGTGGCGGCCGCGGCGGCGGCGGTCCGCAGCAGCCACCCGGTCCGCCGTTGATTCCCGCGACGCCGTACAAGCCGGGTATCCCGGAGCGCACGGCGCAAGACACGGTGATCACCAACGTGCGCATCGTCGTCGGCAACGGGCAGGTGATCGAGAGCGGCCACATCATCATCCGTGGCGGCCGCATCGCGACCGTGGCGGCGGGCGTCCCGGCCAGTACGCAGGGGCTGCGCGTCTTCAACGCGCAGGGTCTGAGCGCGATGCCCGGCTTCATCGACGGGCACAAGCACCTGAACGACGGCCCGCAGGCCGAATCGCGAGGCCGCTCGCTGCTCGAGGCCGGTTTCACCACGATCCTGGTCAGCGGCCAGGCGCAGGGCACGCTGGCGCTTGCCAAGCGCTACGAGTCCGAGCTGAACGGGCCTCGCATCATTCCGTCGGGCGCGGTGAGCGTCAACATGACGCCTGACGAAGCGCGCGCGGCCATCCGCGCGATGGCGGAAGCGGGCGTGAAGCACACAGGCGAGATTGGCCTGACGCCGGAGCCGGCGCCGCCCATGAACGAAATCGAAACGCTCAGGGCGATCGTGGACGAGGCGGCCAAGGTCGGCGTGCAGGTGAACGTGCACGCGGTCAGCAGTCCGGCGATGGCCGCCGCGGTCGAGGCGGGCGTGCGCCGGCTGGTGCACCTGCCGAACAAGGACTGGACGAGCTTCGAGCAGGCCGCCCGCGTCGCCGCCACCGGCTCCATCGTCTCCGGCCTGATCGCGTTCGGCGCCCCGACCATCGATCGCGACTCGCCGCCGCCGCCGGGATGTCCAAACCCGTGCGCGGGAGCGGTCGTCTGGCCGCGCGACAACACCACCCGGTTCCGCACCGGGCAGCCGTGGCCGGAATCGATCGCAGGGGCCAACCGTGATGCCAAAGGACGGGCGACCGGCACCGAGGGCGCCTACACGATCCTCAACGCCCGCCGGATCTGGGACGCCGACCCGAACCACGGGACGATCTCGTACTCGACCGACCAGAACTTCGCGGACCTCGTCGTGCTCGAGCACGAGCTGAAGTCGTTCAACATCGTGTTCTCGATGGCGGACATCCACCGAATCATGGGGCCCAACGGGGCGAGGTTTGTCGGGATGGCGGATCAGATCGGCACGCTCGAGCAGAACAAGCTGGCCGACATCACCCTGCTCTCCGGCAATCCCACGCAGAACATCTACGAAATGCTGACCACGAAGGTCGTCTTCAAGGAGGGCCGGCTGGTCATCGACAACCGGCCGGCGCCGGCACCGGCGGCTCCGGCGCCCGCGGCCGGACGCGGGCGGCAGTAAGGAATTGGTGATTGCTGATTGGTGATTTGAATCGGCGATTGCTGATTGACGAACGGAGGGCGGGTCCTATGGACCCGCCCTTTGTTTTTTGCTCACCAGCTGAGGTAACAAAGAGGCTCCTCATCCGTCACTGAGAAAGACGTGGACGATTTCGAGGCCGCGTACGGCCGGTATTACCGCGACGTCTACCGGTTCGCGCTGTTTCTGACCTCTGACCCGGCGCGCGCCGAGGACCTCGCGGCCGAAACCTTCGTCCGCGCCTGGGGTGCGCTCGGACGGGTGCGGCAGCCGACGGTGAGGTCGTACCTGCTCACGATTACCCGCAACCTCTTTCGAGACAGCCGGCGAAAGGAGCGATCCGTCCCCCTCGATGAGTCGCTACCGGTACCGGGTCCGGCGCTCGAAGCGCAGATTGAACGGGCGTCGACGCTTCGCAGCGTTCGCGAGCGCCTTCGCGGCGTCGCAAGCGGCGACCGCCGCGCTTTGCTGATGTACGTCGTCCGCGGCATGTCCTACGAGGAAATCGCCCGCGCGCTGGGGATCAGCCTTGGCGCGGTGAAAACCCGGATCTTCCGCGCCCGCGAGGCGCTGGAGGACTTGAAATGAAGGTCACGCGTGATGTGATTTACGACCTCCTACCAGGCTACTTCGCCGGCGAACTGACCGCGGATGGAAAGGCGTTGGTCGAGGAGTTCCTTGCGACTGATCCCGAGTTCGCGCGGATGGCCGAACGGTTCCGCAAGCTGTTCACCGATCGACGCGGCGAAACCGGCGAGACGACGTCAGGACGCGAGAAGATCGTCTTCGAACGCGCGCGGGCGGTGCGCACAACGCGCGACCGCGTGTTCGGGATCGCGGTCGGCTGCACGCTCGGCGCGCTGCTCGCCTTGTTGGTCGGCGCGTTGTTCCCGAGCGATCCGGCGTCGGGCATGGGATTCGGATTCCTGCGTGTGTTCCCCGCTGCCAGCATCATGGTCTTCGGCGGGTTCGCCGCGGTGGCCTGGATTGCCTGGCTCGTCATCCGTCTGCGGCCTGTTTTCGTGGAGAAACCCTGATGAAGCGTCACGTTGTGCTGGTTCTGTGCGTGTGCGGTGTGCTCGCCGCCGTGGCACCCCTTTTGTCGCAACAAACCGAGTGGAGAGACGCCTCGCCGCACGTCGCGAGGTTGGTGACGGTCGATACCGACGTACAGCTGGAGGTGCTGGACTGGGGCGGTTCAGGTCCGGCGCTTCTGGTGCTGGCGGGGCTTGGCGACACTGCGCACGTGTTCGATGACTTTGCGCAGATGCTGACGCCGCGGTACCACGTCGTCGGAGTGACGCGTCGGGGACATCGAGGCTCGTCCGCCGCAACGACCGGGTACACATTCGATCGCCTGGCTGAGGACCTCATTCGCGTGATCGAAGTCATGGGCCTTGACAAGCCTCTGATCGTCGGTCATTCGTTTGCCGGCGACGAAATGCACGTCCTGGGCGCCCGCTATCCGGGCAGGATCGCAGGCCTCGTCTATGTCGACGCGGCCTTCAATCGCTCCGACCTCTCGGAGGACTATGACGCCGTGGCCCGAACGCTGCCTCCGTCTCCACGAACTCGACCAGAAAACATGAGGTCCTTCTCAGCGTTGCGCTCGTTTCTGGAGAAGAGCCAAGGCGCCGTTGGCCCCGAAGCCAACCTGCGCGCCCGGTGGATCGCGAACGCCGACGGGACGGTTACGCGCGCGTGGGTGCCTGAGCCGCCAGTCTTTCAGGCGATGTCACGCGAAATGCAGGCAGCGTACAAGACATTCAATCCTGAGCGCATCCGCGTGCCAGCGCTGGCGATCTATGCCGTGCCGAGATCAACCGGCGACCTGATGCAGCCATGGTACGACGCCGGCGATCCGGTGGTCCGCCAGCGTGTGGAAACGCTGTATCGGTTTGCCCGCGAGCGATTCGGGCGGCACGCGAAATGGTTCGCCGCGCTCGCAGAGCAGGGGCGTGTCTCCGAGCTGGCAGGTGCGCATCACCTGTTTATCAGCAACGCGCCGGAAATCCTCCAGCAGATCAACGCATTCGCGTCATCACTTGTAACGACGCGCTGAGGTCTCGCGCGGCAGCGGGCCCGAGGGCCCGCCCTTTGTGCTTGCGCTGACGTCCTACCGCACCGCGGCCGGGCAGCCGGGGAACCAGTTCCCCTTCTGCACCATCTCCTGACAGTACTGCTTCACGCGCTCGATACCGGGACGCAGCATCCGGATCCCCTGCTCGAAGGTCATGATGTCCATGTGCACCGGCACGATCTTCTCGACGTCCAGCTTACGGTAGTTGATGTTGTCGAGAAAGCTGTCGCCCCACCACTGCAGCTCCTCCGCGGCGGTCAGCACGTCGGCCTCGATGTAGATCCGGTGCTCGGGAATGTAGGCGAACACGCCGTCCGCGAGGTGGTTGTTGGCGATGACGTGATAGATGTCCACGGTCATCGTCGCGTCCTTGAGCTGCAGGTGATCGTCGACCGGCGTGAACTTGAGCGGCTGGAAGTTCCGCTCGAGATCGTCGGGGAAGTTCGGCGCGCGGCGCGACGCCATCTCGCTGAAGATCACGCCGTTGTCGCGGCGCGAGACGATCGTCAGCCCCTCGGCCACGGCTTGGCGCAGCCCCGAGGAGTGATCGAAGTGATGATGCGACCAGATGGCGTGCGTCGCCCGCTTGCCGGGTACAAGACGGTGCGCCTGCTCCACCACCTGGTGCACGCGCTGGTTGCTGCCATTGAGCTCATAGAGGACGATGTGGTCCGCGAATTCGATGGCAATGGTGCCGCCGGCAAAGCGCCACACGCCGCGCGCGACGTTGATCACCCCGACCTCCGGCGGCTGTGTGGCCGCGCCGCCAGCGCGACCGGCGCCAGCAGCGCCACGCCCCTGGCCCGGCGTCACCTGGGGCACCAGCGACTGGATCGGCTGCGCGGTCACAGTGCCCGCACCCACCTGCGGCGGACCCGCGAGGGTGCCGCCGAGCGGCGCCGGTGGGAACGTCGCGTTGGCCGCGAGGTTCGGGATTTGCCCGTCAACCACGTAGGTGTCGACGTACAGCTTCTTGAACTCGATGTTCCGCCAGTCGAGCGTCGTGGTGTGGCCCATCGGCAGCTCGACGCCGCTGAACGTCTCGTACCCGTAGAAGTTGGTGGTGTACGTCATCTCGCCAAGGTTCTGGCTCGGGCCGATCCACGACACCCACTGCGGCAGGTTGGACGGCGGGCGGATCGCCAGCGTCATCTTGTCGCCCTCCTTCAGCGTGAGGTCGACGAGCGTCAGGCCATCCTGCTGGCGCCGATTGGCCACCGTCGCGGCGCCCGTCAGCACCGCCCGGACCGCGGTCACGGGATTGGTGTGGAACCACATGCGCCGGTCGCGTGGATCGCCGCCCACGTTGACCGCGCCCTGGGCGTTGACGTTGTACACCTGCGCGCCGTCGAGGCCCTGCCGGGCCAGCGCAAACGAATGCCCGCCGTAGTTGGCGAACGGGAACAGATCGTTGCGGCGCTCCTGGTGCAGCATCCGCGTGTTCTCGAGATCGAAGATGCGGCGGTAATCGTTGGCCGCGATCAGTTTCAGCGGCGCGCCGGGAAGGGGCGAGATGTTGCCCCCGCCGTTCTGGTACGCGTACTGGGCGTATCCGATTAGCGTTATATTCCGCAGTCCCTGCAGTCGTGCGGCGCCGCCGAGCGCCGCCGCGGCCGCGTCAACCGCCTGGCGCGCCGTCGTCCCCGGCACCTGCGCCGCCGGCGCCTGTCCGCCCTGGGCGCGGAGCGCCACCCATCCAGCCGCTGCTGACGCGATCAGTGCAAGCACAAGGACCTTCCGCATACCTTCCCTCCTGTTCACCAAGAGCTCGCGAGTGGGAGTGCTCCCGGCCATCCCCCGTCAGGAGCATTTTATGGGGCGTATTGTACGGCGGTTCGGGCCTGGCCATGCGGCTCGAGAGATACACGAGCCTGAGATTGGGATAACGAACCTTGAGCGCGCGCACGTCCTGCCCGATGCGACCCTCGAGGACGTACGCGTCGGCGTCCATGGATGGCAGCGAGACGTTCGGGCTGATGTCGGCAACCTTCAACCACACAGCCTGCACCTGCCGCTCGGTCACTCCCGCCGGCCTCAGACGATTGTCGCGGACGAAATCGTAGTCACGGTTGGCCGGCGCGGCCCAGTCGATCGCCACCTGGCCGCTCATCGCGCCGTTGACGATCACGAGGCGACTGGTCTCGACCGACCGGTCTGCCGCCGCCTGCCCTATGAACGAATACGGCCGGCACGTGCACGGGCAGACAGTCAGCGGCGCCGTGTCGTTACAGAACTCCTGCGACGTATTGGACATCCCAATCGACAGCGGCACGATCTTTCCCCGCTGCGCGTCGGGGTTGCCGTTGCCGTCGAGCAGTTGGATCGTCTTCGCCGCGGCAACGCCGGCCGCGAGATGAGCCGGCGGCATGGAGTTGCTGCCGCCGGGATAGAGCCCGCCAGGAAAGCCGATGTAGTCGCCTGCGGCAAGATCATTGATCGGCACAAGCCCCACCGATCGCTGGGGCACCCGCTCGTCCCGATTCTGGCCCTGCGCGGCCAGCAGCACGACCCACGCAGCGCCAACTGCCAGCACTGCCAGCCTGCTCACGCCATTCCTCACTGGTTCTCTCGCCAATCCGCAATTATCAATCCGCAATCAACAATTCTCAATTCACTACTCGCTTCTCAGCACGATGCCCCACCTCACGCCTCCTCGGGACCGAGAATGCGGGCAATCGCCGCGGCCATCAGCCGCCACTCGTGCGCTTCTGCGGCGAGCTGCTTCCGCCCCTTCGCCGTCAGTTCGTAGAAGCGCGCCTTGCGGTTGTTGTCCGACGTGCCCCACTCGGCGCGAATCCATCTGCGGTCTTCTAGCCGCTGTAGCGCCGGATAGAGCGAGCCGTGATCGACGAGCAGCGTCTTGTCGGACTGCTGCTCGATGACGCGCGCGATGCCCTGGCCGTGCTGTGGCCCGAACAGGAGCGTCCGCAGGATCAGGAGATCGAGGGTGCCTTGCAGCAGCGCGACGCGAGGCTGATCGGCCTTTCGGGTAGACATGCCACAGGAGTATGCGGCACCTCGGGTCGAGTGTCAACCCAAGACAGTCGTCAGCCGAAGAATCAGCTCTGCCGCAGGACGACGAGCGGATCGGTCCGGGCCGCCCGCCGGGCGGGCAGCCAGCCGGCAAACGCGGCGATAACCGCCAGCACGGCCGCGGCGCCTCCGAGCGTGGCGGCGTCGCGGACGGGCACGTCGTAGATCAGCCCCGTGACGAACTGCGCCGCCCAGAAGCTGAGGCCGAGGCCGACAGCGATGCCGATGCCGACCTGCCGCAACACCCCTCCGAGCATCAGCCAGACGACGGCCGACCTCGCGGCGCCCAGGGCGAGGCGGATGCCGATCTCCGTGCGCCGGCAGGACGTGGCATACGCCGTCACGCCGTACAGCCCGACGCCGGCCAGCAGCAGCGCGAGCCCGCCGAAAAAGCCGGCCAGCCAGGCCATGAGGCGCTCGCGTGTGAGCGATGCGCGAAGCTGCGCCGAGAGCGGCTGAAACGTCAGCGTCAGTTGCGGACTGGCGGCCGTCACGGCGGCGGCGACGCTCCGGGTCAGGAGCTCAGGCGCACCAGACGCGGCTCGCACGCTCAGTCTGGCCGCGCCAAACGTAAAGGGGACGTTGAACTGCGCCATCAGGGCGTAAAACGTCGGGGGCGCGGGATCGCGCGGTGATGTGTATACGGCGTCGGCCACGACCCCGACGATGTCCAGCGACATGGCACGAGGCGTCCCCGGATAAAGGGTCAGCGTCCGCCCGAGCGCGCCCGCTCCGCCGAGCACGCGTCGCACAAACGTTTCGTTGACGATCGCCACGCGGGGCGAGCCTGCTCGATCGCTCTCCGCGAAGTCCCGCCCCGAGACAAGGCGCGTCCCGAACGTCGTGAACCAGCGGGGAGAGACGAGGTTGCCGTACACGTCACCCTGGGTGCCCGCGTCCGCCGCCGCGCCGGACACTTCGACCTGCGGCGTAAATCCGCCACCGCCGACCGGCGTGAGAAAGGACACCGCCGCGTCCGCGACACCCGGGAGTCCGCTCACCGCCTCTCGCGCTCGCTCGAACGCCGCCAGCCGCACGGCCACCTCCGTCGTCATGCGCTGCGCATCCATGGTGACGACGAGCAGGCGCTCCGGCTCGAAGCCGAGCGGGCGGGCGGTCAGCGAGGCGAACGATCGGACGAACAGGCCGCCCCCCGACACGAGCGCCACGGCCAGCGCCACCTGCACGGCGATCAGCCCTCCGCCGATCCGGCCGCGTGCCGTCGTCGAGCGCCCCTCATCCTTGAGCGCGTCGATCGGCGGCACGTGTGCGGCCCGGAACGCCGGCGCCGTGCCGAAGAGCAATGCCGTCGCGGCGCTCACGGCGATGGTGAAGGCGAGCACGCGGGCGTCGATCGAGACGTCGAGAAAGACGGGGTTGGCCGGTGTGGACAGCTCGCGGACGAGCAGTTGACTGCCGACGCGCGCGATGAGGGTGCCGAGCGCCGCTCCCGCAGTCGCCAGCAGCAGGCTTTCGACCAGTAGTTGACGCGCGATGCGCCACCGTGAGCCGCCCAGCGCCGCCCGCACACTGAGCTCGTGACGTCTGGCGATGGCGCGCGCCGTCAGGACGGCCGAGGCCGCAGCCGTTTCGGCGGAGGCCGCCAAACACTCGGCGTCGTCCGCGGCGAGTTCGAGCCGCGCGGCTTGGTGGGCTCTCGCGATCTCCCTTGTCGCCATAGTGGCGAGCCTGACGATGCCGCGCTGTTGATAGAATCGGACAAACCTCCAGCAGAGTCTTTGGACATTCCGCAAACCGCATGGCCCTGCATCCTCAGTTCCCGACGTCGCCATACGAGCCGCTGGTCCCGTCGCAGCGGTGGTTTCCTGCCGACGAGACCCTTCGGAGCACCACGTACGACAAGCTCCTTCCGCCCCTCGTCGCGAAAATTCGCGAAGGAATCTGGGCCTGGCGGCAGGCGGGCTATGCGGGGGCCTCGGCGACGTCGATCAGCCTCCTTCGCTGGTGGTTCGAACGGGACCACTTGATCGAGGAGGGCGACGGCTCGCTCTCTCCGTTCCGCTACTACTTCGCCCAACGGGAAGCCGTGGAGTCTGTCATCTGGCTCTATGACGTGCGCCGAGCCAGGGACAAGTTCGACCTGCTCCGCTTCGACGCCTCCGGCGCGGTGTCCTCTGGGATGTTCGACGAAGACTGGCCGCGCTACGTGCTGAAGATGGCCACCGGCGCCGGCAAGACGAAGGTGCTGTCGCTGCTCCTCGCGTGGAGCTTCTTCCACAAGCTTTACGAGACGGACTCGACGCTCTCCCGCAACTTCCTCGTCATCGCCCCCAACATCATCGTCCTCGACCGGCTGCGCGCCGACTTCGACGGCCTCAGGATCTTCTTCAACGATCCCGTGCTTCCCTCCAACGGCCACAATGGCCGGAACTGGCGCGATGACTTCCAATTGACCCTGCACATCCAGGACGACGTCCGCACGGTTCGAGAGACGGGCAACATCTTCCTGACGAACATCCATCGTGTGTTTCTCGGCGACGTCAGCGACCCGTCGTTCGAAGACGACGACCTCCGCGACTACTTCCTCGACCCGTTCGGCCCGAAGCCCGTCGGCGGGACGACGGACAGTCGTACCGACCTCGGCGAGATCGTGCGGGAGGTGGACGAGCTTGCCGTCTTCAACGACGAAGCGCACCACATCCACGATCCGAGGATGGCGTGGTTCAAGTCCATCCAGGAGATCCATCACAAGATGCTCCAGAAGGACCGTCGGCTGGCTCTCCAGGTGGACGTGACCGCCACGCCGCGGCACGACAACGGCGCCATCTTCGTGCAGACGGTGTCCGACTACCCGCTCGTCGAAGCCATCCACCAGAACGTCGTCAAGCATCCTGTGCTGCCCGACGCGGCCAGCCGCGCGAAGCTGCAGGAGGCAACGAGCGCGCTCTTCACGGAGAAGTACGCCGACTACCTGCAGCTCGGCATCGAAGAGTGGCGCAAGAGCTACGCCGAGCACGCGCAACTCGGCAAGAAAGCCGTTCTCTTCGTGATGGTGGACGACACGCGCAACTGCGACGACGTGGGGGCATACCTGGAGAAGATCTGCCCGGAGTTGCAGGGCGCCGTGCTCGTGATCCACACCAAGAACAACGGCGAGATTTCGGAGGCTTCGTCAGGAAAGAGCAAGGAAGAACTCGAGCGACTCCGGAAGCAGTCCAACACGATCGATTCCCTGGCATCGCCCTACAAAGCGATCGTCTCGGTGCTCGTGCTCAAGGAAGGCTGGGACGTCCGCAACGTCACGACGATTGTCGGCCTTCGGGCTTACCGCGCGCCGAGTAACATCCTGCCCGAGCAGACGCTCGGTCGAGGCCTGCGCCGCATGTACTTCGGCACCAATGCGCGGGAGACCGTGTCCGTGATGGGCACGCCGGCGTTCATGGACTTTGTCGAGTCGATTCAGAGCGAGGGCGTGACCTTCGAGCGCGTCGCGATGGGCGCCGGCGTGGCCGGGAGAAAGGATTCGCTCGTCGTCGAAGTGGATGTGGAGAACCCGGACAAGGACATCGACGCGCTGGATATCCCCATCCCCAGGCTGACGCGCCGCTTTCACCGCGATTTCAAGAACCTGGACTCGCTCGATCTAACCTGAATAATTCACGAAGGGGCCGATTTCGGTAGACCCACAAAAGCCTCCGCATGGTACAAAGCCGTTGCCA
>MELA01000144.1:39199-40824 GCA_001767495.1 Acidobacteria bacterium RIFCSPLOWO2_12_FULL_65_11
CAAAGCCGTTGCCACACGAACTGTGTGCCACCACGGAGGCGTTTGCTTGAGCAGCGACACCATACCACAGACCGTTCTGTTTCCCGACCTCTTCGACAAACCGCTCGTCGCGACCTTCGACCAGCCGCACGCCAGTTCCGATGGCGGCGCCGTCTTGTTGAACGCCGCGGAACGTCCGTACGGATTGATCGAGGGCTTCGCACGCTGTCTGATCGACGATCGGCAGCCCGGGAAGGTGCAGCACACGCTGCGGGATCTGCTGGCCCAGCGGATCTTCGGCCTCGCCTGCGGCTATCCGGATGCCAATGACGCCGACCGGCTCGCGGACGACCCGATGCAGAAGCTCTTGCTGGGCCGCGATCCGATCGTCGGCGATCCCATCGCCTCGCAACCGACGATCTCGCGCTTCGAAAACGGCGTGGCCAGCCAGGCCCTCTACGCGATGGGGCGCGAGTTGGCGGCGCGCGTCGTCGAGCGGCACCGCCGACGGCTGCATGGCCGCGCGCGGCGGATCACGATCGACCTCGACCCCACCGATGACCCGACCCATGGCGCGCAGCAGCTCACCTTCTTCAACGGGCACTACGACGGCTGGTGCTATCTCCCGCTGCTGGCCTTTGTCACGTTCAACGACGAAGTCGAGCAGTACCTGTGCGCGGCGATCCTTCGCCCCGGCAACGCGCCAGCCACCCGCGGCGCGCTCGGCCTGTTGCGCCGACTGCTCCCGCGGCTGCGCCTCGCGTTTCCGAAGGCGCGGGTCCTCGTGCGGCTGGATGGGGGCTTTGCCACCCCGGAGCTGTTCGCCTTTCTCGAGGCCGAATCCGGCCTCGACTATGTCGGAGCCATGGGCGAAAACGCCGTGTTGACGCGGCTCGCGGAGCCGACCATGGTCGAGGCACGGGCGCGGAGCGAGGCCAGTGGGCAGACCGCGCACGTCTACACCGAGGCGCGGTATGCCGCCAAGACGTGGCCCCACGAGCGCCGCGTGGTCATCAAGGCCGAAATGGTGCGGCTGCCGGGCCGCACGCCCCGCGACAATGCGCGCTTCGTCATCACCAATCTCCGGCAGACGCCGCGCTTCCTCTACGAGCGGATCTACTGTGCGCGCGGGGACATCGAGAATCGGATCAAGGCATTGCACGAGGGTCTGCAGATTGGGCGCACCAGCTGCTGTCGCTTCTGGGCCAATCAACTGCGCGGGCTCCTCACCGCCGCCGCGTACGTGCTCATGCAGGAACTCCGACTGCGGGCCGCACACACGGTGTGTGCGCGCACCCAGGTGACCGGGCTGCGTGAGCGGCTCCTCACACTGGGCGTCCACGTCGTCGTCTCGGTCCGCCGCATCGTCCTCCACCTGCCCACGTCGACACCGTTCGTCGACGCCTGGCGTCACATCGCGTGCGCACTCGGCGCCCGCGCCGGCTAACGGCACGCACCGTCACGACCGCGCTCGGCGCTCCCTCGTCGTGGCGGAGCTGTCTGCGCATCCCTCTCGCTCACCCGATCCGGCGGCGCCCCGGTCGCGCGTCTCGCTGCGGCGCGTGTCCGCATTCGCAGATTCGCGTCTGTGCGAGAGGATCACGCCGCACACCAACCGAAATCGGCCCCTTCGCGAATAATGCGGG
>MELA01000145.1:0-675 GCA_001767495.1 Acidobacteria bacterium RIFCSPLOWO2_12_FULL_65_11
GGCTTCTTCCTGATCCTGCTGAAAGTGGTGACGATCTTCAGCCCGCTCCGGATCTTTCTCCCGGTAAGCGCGGCGATGTTCCTCGCCGGGGCCGCCTACGCGGCGTGGACGATTCTCACCCAGTCGCACGTCACGAATTCCTCGGTGCTGCTCATTCTGCTGAGCGTCGTGATCTTTCTCGTCGGTCTGGTGTCCGAACAGATCTCGGCGCTCCGGTTCGAGGGCCGGCGGGGGTGACATCGCCTGTTGCGGGCGCGTATACTGGCGGTGTGATGCGCACCATGAACACAACGGCCATCGGCATCGTGGCGCTCCTGATGGTTCTCGGGTCGGGCGCGACCGCATCGGCCCAGCAGGTGCAGCTCGCCATTCAAAACGGTCGCGTGACCCTCGTGGCGAAGGACGCGACCATCCGGCAGATCCTCACCGAATGGGCGCGCGTCGGCCAGACCAAGGTGGTCAACGTCGAGAAGATTCCTGGCGGCCCCGTCACGCTCGAGCTGACCAACGTCTCGGAAGACGAAGCGCTCGACGTGCTGCTGCGCTCGGTAAGCGGCTACATGACGGCGCCGCGGCCGACCGCTGTCGCCGGCCTCTCGCGGTACGATCGCATCCTGGTGATGCCGACGAGCGCGACGCTGCCCCGCGCCACGCCGGCGGCGCCGGCCGTGGTCC
>MELA01000145.1:692-3472 GCA_001767495.1 Acidobacteria bacterium RIFCSPLOWO2_12_FULL_65_11
CCCGCAGCCCCAGATCGTGAGCCCACAACAGGGAGCGCCCGGGGGCGGTCCTGCGAACGGTTTCGTCCCACAGGTGGGCGGGCAGGCGCCGTCTCCATCGACCAATAGTCCGCAGCCGGCCTCTCCGGTTGGGGGCGTTTCGGTACCGGGCATGATCGTTCCTCCCCCAGCACAGCCCGGACAGCAGCCGGGCGCGCCAACCCCGCAGCGTTGATGCGGTGACCTTCATCGAGGATGTGAACGCCGCCATCGCCGATGCGACGCGCAAGCACGCACCGGTGCGCCTGACCGCGCTGCGCATGCTCAAGGCCGCGCTGATGAACCGCGAGGTCGAGCGCGGCCGGGCGCTCGACGATCAGGAGGCGCAACAGGTGGTCGCCTCGCTCGTCAAGCAGCGGAAAGATTCCATCGAGCAGTTCACCAAGGGCGGACGTCAGGACCTCGCGGACAAGGAACTGGCCGAGATCCAGGTGCTCGAATCCTATCTTCCTCCCGCGGCCGACCCCGCGGTCGTCGATCGAGCCATCGCTGACGCCATCACTGAGACCGGTGCGAACTCACAGAAAGACATGGGGCGCGTGATGAAAGCCGCCATGGCGAAACTGGCCGGCCAGAGCGTGGACGGCAAGACGGTGAACGAGCTCGTGCGAAAAAAGCTCGCAGGTTAGGCTGCTTCATGCCCCCCCGCTACTCCTCCCCGTACGCGTCCTCGTATTCGTTTGGTCCCGGCCCTCTCTCGAGCGCGATGAAGGCGCTCATCTATACCAACGTGGCGGTGTTCTTCGCGCAGTTTTTCGTACCAGCCCTGACCTTTGCATTTGGTTTGCGGCCCGCGGCCGTGATCGGTGACCTCTTTGTCTGGCAGCTCGTCACCTACATGTTCCTGCACGGCGGGATGTTCCACATCCTGTTCAACATGCTCTTTCTGTGGATGCTCGGAACCGAGCTCGAACGCGTGTGGGGCACGCGCTACTTCCTGAAGTTCTACTTCGTGACCGGCATCGGCGCCGGGATTCTGACCGTGCTGGTGTCGCTGTTGCCCTTCGCGCTCGGCGCGCAGATTTACAGCGCGGTGACAATCGGCGCGTCAGGCGCCATCTACGGGCTGCTGATGGCGTATGCGCTGTATTTCCCGAACCGACCCATGTACCTGTTCCCGTTCCCGGTACCGATGCCCGCGAAGGTGTTCGTACTGATCGTGGGCGCGATTGCGTTTTACGCGTCGCTTGCGGGCGGGGGCGGGGTGGCCAACGCCACGCACCTCGGAGGACTGCTCGTCGGGTACATCTACCTCAGAGGCTTGCGTCTGCCTGTGCGTTTGCGCCTGCATCCATGGGCCGAGGTCAAGTACCGCTACGTGAAGTGGAGGATGGACCGCCTGCGCCGGAAGTTCGACGTGCACCAAGGCGGCCGCCCGAACGACTGGAACCGGCGCGTGCACTGAAAGAGTTATAGCGTTTTCCATAACGCTGTAGTGTCCGCCTTCAGGCGGACCTCCCGCCGGTCCGGCTCAAGCCGGACACTACGTACTACGGCGTTTAGAAGTTAGAAGCAGATCGAGAATCCTCCAGGATCTCTCGGACCTGATCGATCTTCCTGGCAACCTCATACCGCCAGCCTCCGAATCTTCCATCCGCATTCACGGCCGCCACCCAGCGTTGTGCGGCCGCGGCCTTGACCTCGGCGAGATCGTCAAAGCCCTTCGTTTCCAGAATGAGGTGGGTCACGGGCTGTGTCTTCAGCCGAATGATGAAATCGGGGATGTAGTCGTGCGACTGGCCGTTGTGGATGTACGGAATCGCGAAACCCAGGCCGGCGTTCTTGGCGAAGGCCTCCACGCCATGGTGCCCATCGATGACGTACGCGGCTTGCTGCTCCCACTTGGCCGTGTCGGCGACGACGTAGTTCAAGTGGCTCTTTACAACCTCGCGCACGTCCTTGCTGGTCCAGTAGTCGACGTCTGCCGTGGAGCCAGGTCCGCGGCTTGTTTCGTAGCGGGGCACTTCCGGTGCCTCACCTTGTGCGGTGTCGGGGCGGATGGATTCGACGAGGCGCTCGATCGCCCACCCGTAGTACGGCGATAGGAACAGATCGAGTCGATCAGCCGGCTTGATTGGCGTCACCTTCTCAGCGACATACTTTTCGACGATGCGGACCAGTTGCGGGAAGAGCACGTGCGCAGGCGCCTCGCACGAACCGCTGTTGACGTACTCTCGCGTGAGGTCCTTCGACATCTCGAACACGAGCTCCTGGATACGTCGCCCGGACCGGAACGGATTGAGGTCAATGCGTTGAAGCGCGCCAGGGCCTGTGAGGGACGGCCGTCCGTGATTCGTGTGGAGGGAAGCCTTGACTTCGACCTCTGGCGGAATCTTGAACGGATCCAGAAAGAGCGACGGGATACTGCTCCAGTCGACCGACACCCGATTCCGAATCGCCTGGCGGTAGCCTTCGACGCGAGGGAACTTGATTTCGAGACGCGCACGCCCCGGCAGGGCGTACACGTGATGACGCTTCTGGGCCGGCTTGGTCGCAGCGGTCGGATTCGCCTTGAACGGAATCACCTGGAAGGGCACGCCGAAGACTTTAGCGACTTCCTCCGTCATCAGGCCGTTGTCGCCCAGCTCGTACGTCCGGCGGCGCAATCCCCGGCCAACCACCTGCTCGCAGAGAAGCTGCGACATGAACGGTCGCAGACCAACGATGTGCGTCACGGTGTTGCAGTCCCAGCCCTCTGTGAGCATGCCCACCGACACGATGAAACGGACGTCGCGTCCGGG
>MELA01000145.1:3520-6528 GCA_001767495.1 Acidobacteria bacterium RIFCSPLOWO2_12_FULL_65_11
GCGGATGAAGCGGCTGCTCCCGCTTTTTCGCCAGTTCCTCGAACCCATCGGGATAGATCGGCCGGCCTTGCTGGTCACGCGGCCATGCTGTTCGCCCGACCGTGTCGAGCGTGAATCGCATCCATTGCCCTTCGTCGCTCTTCGCGTGGCCCGTGTCGGTCTCGTTCACGACCTTCGAATCCACGCGAATCGTATTGACGCGGCCGTCCACGTTTCGGAACCCCGCGATCTTCGACGGCGGAATCCCCATGGGCGGCTTGTTCTCGGCCAGCCAGTCGTGGACCACTTTCGCGATTGAGGTGTTCTTGCAGACGATGATGAAGACCGGTGGACGAGGGTCGTCCTTCGATTGTTCCCAGACCGCTCGCAGCTCTTCCCACAAGCCGCCAAGCATCGAGATAGGCGTGTTGGCCCACTTGAGGACTGCTTCGGGCTTTGCCGAGCCCTTCTTGCCGCCCCGTTCCGCCGGCGTGAGTTGAGGCAGGATCCAGCGCCAGATGTTGAAGTAGCCAGGAATCTCGGCGCCAGTCGTGTCGCGCACGGCGAGCTGCGGGATCTTCACGAGGCCAGACTCGATGGCGTCGGTCAGTGGAAAATCACTCACGACCCACGGAAACGGTCTGTTGGTCTCCTGGCCCACGCGACCGAGGAAGTACGGCGTTGCCGACAAGTCGACACAGAAGTTGACGCCGCGCAGCTTGTGGATGCGATCGAGCCCGTCAATCCAAACCGTCGCCTCCTTATAGAAAGCGTCAACCTCCTCTTCCTCGTCCTCGTCGAGGTCAGGCTCCTCCTGGCGAATGCGGTAGGCGTGGTGTGCTTCGTCATTCAGCACCAGGATATTCTGCTTGCCGCCAACCTCCTGGCCGAAGACCCGATTCACCAGCGCCGTGTCGCTTTCGACGTAGCGCTCGCGGAGGACGAGCGCGCGCTTCAGGTTCCCGTCGGTGTCCAGTTCTTCGTCTTTGATATCGAGCAAGCCCGCAGAGACTTGTCGATCGAACTCGTCCCGCGTCAGGTAGCGGCGGCCACGCGCAACGGTGGTCTTCGGACCGATCGTGATGTACTCCGGCACCTCTTCACGATGGCCAGCCTTCACCACGCGCGCACTGACGCCGCCCGCTTGAGAAGTGTGCGGCTCGAAGACGTGCCAGTTCGTCACGAGCACCCGGCCCTGGCTGAGGTCGGGCATCAGATGGGGCGGGACGAGGTCGGACTTGCGATAGAGGCTCGCTTCGGCAAGCTTCGGATCGAGCTCCGCGAGCCGGCTCCGGATCGTGACGTTCGGGCACACGACGAGGACGATGTCTGAATACCGTCCGTTGGCACGATCGTTGACCTTATTGAGGATGCTCCACGCCGCCACCATACCCATGACTGTCGTTTTGCCGGAGCCAGTGGCCATCTTGCAGGCGTAGCGGCGAAACGCCTTGTACCCGAGCTCGCGCTTCTGCTGATCGCTTGGCTCGTCGAGTGGGATGTCGAGGCCCTGAAGAAAGTCGCGTCGCGCTTCGTTGAGGAAGATGATGGTTTCGGCCGATTCGAGCTGCGCGAAGAAGAACCGGAAGCCGCGACCCTCGCGCCGCCAGTAGTTGAGGAGCTCGAGCGTTGTGGCCGTCACGCCTGGATAGCCGGCGGTTCGCCACTGCTTGACCCGCGACCGGATGAGATTGACGAGCTTCAGCTCAATTGCGGTACCAGCTGGGGCCTTCGCGGCCGCGTCGTCGGATGTCTGTTCCGGGTAGTAGTAAATAGCCGGGCGGCGCCCTTCGCGCTTGTCTGGTTCCTCTCCCTCCTGCAAGTACCAGTACGAGGTCGGCTCCTCGAAGGGTGAGCAGATGATCGCTTCCGGGACTTCGAAATCCGTCATCGACCGAAGGCTCTCGTGATGGTGTCCAACGCCTCTCGAACATCTGGATGAATCTCGTCCGGCCGCATGAGCGCCGCGATCTCGTGATAGCGGGTGTGCGGCAGCCCCGGGAGACCCGCGGCGGAAAGCGCCGCCGGGAGGATGTCGGTGCGCGCCTTGATCGTGTTGAGGTATTGGTGATTGTCGAGTGGCCGCTCGATGACGGCAGGCGGCAGATTGGCCGTGAGGTGCTGGCGGAGATCGGCGACGTGCTGAGGCGCTGCGCCTTCACCAACAGTCCTTTCGACGAAACGCGCGAGGGCTTCGACATGCACGAGATAGCTCTCGATTTCGTATCGCCTCCAGCGCCAGCGCTGAAACCCTGCTCCCGTGACTGCGGTCGAAGCCACGCCCGGATGGCTATCGCCGTCGACCAGATAGAGCGCGGGAACTTCTCGAACGAGCCTGAGCGCATCGTAGTGATCGCGTGCCTTGATGCCGGGCTTGCCGGGCTGCGTGTCGGCCACGGTCGGTTTCCAGAACAAATCGGTCGTCAGCAACGCTTCGGCTCGATGGCTAAGGACACGCGCGAATGCTCGCAGGATTTCCAGATCTGTATTGCCTTCGAGGTACAGGACGCCAGGTGCTTCCAGCGCTCGCATGATGTCGTCGTTCGACAACACAGCCAGCGACTCGATCAGCGCTTCGCGCTCGTCGTTATCCGCCAGCATGCGGGGCCGATCGAGGAGCACGCACAGCTCTCGGGCATCGACCGAGTTGATAATGACTTCGGAATGGGTGGCGACGATAAGCTGAGAGCCCATCCGCGCCGCGGTCGATTGAAGCTCGCCGTAGATGGCGTCCTGGAGGATGACGTGCAGATGAGCATCGGGTTCGTCGAGAAGAAGCACTGCGCCCGGGCGGGTGTTCAGCATGGTCAACAGCATCAACACCTGCTGAAAACCACTCCCGGCACTGGCAATGTCGAGCCTGGGGCCGTCGCCCGCGCCGCGGTACTCCGCCAGAATGTGTGGGCCTGTGGCGTTCGGGGGCTCGAGTTGATAACTGAACAAACGTCGGATCGACTCCTGAAGCCGCTCCCAGGCCGCTGACTGGTGCGCCTCAACGAGGAGGTTCCGCAGCATGTCTCCGGGTTTCC
>MELA01000146.1:0-5100 GCA_001767495.1 Acidobacteria bacterium RIFCSPLOWO2_12_FULL_65_11
CGGATGATGGCGACTGGAGACGACGCGCGACAGGTAGAGACTGCCGAGACACATGCCGCCCATAAACGTCCCGAGCAGCACGCCGAGCGAGATCGACGACGACCCGATCACCAACTGGAGCAGCTGAAACCAGACGATTTCGTAGATGAGGGCGGCACAGCCGCTCCCGACAAACAGCACGAGCAACAAAGGCATATCAGTCCTCGAAGGGGCGCTACATGCTACACCACGCGCGCCGCAGGACTGTGTGACACGTGCAAGGCTGGCGTCTGGACGTCAGGTGGGGAACCAAACCGCAATCAGCAATCCGCAATCAGCAATTCTCGATCGTCACCGGCAGTCCTGCACCTCGCCCGACATGTTGCCCAACTCCGAGGCCAGGCCAAACCCAGGGGCACCGGCGCGGCGGACCGATCGGACAAACGTGCTGGTCTCGTCGAGCGGCAGCGTCGCCACGCTGGCGCAGAAGTCCACCCAGATGCCATCCTGCCGCAGATACTGCTCGACGTTGGAGAGATAAAACGTCGAGACCGTCGCGTCCTTCTCCTTCAAGTACCGCCCCACGGCCCGAATCGCCTTCGGCCCGCCGAAATTGCCGATGACCGGCACGAGCATGTTGCGGCTCTCGAGATCCTTCATGAACGCAAAGTGCTCTTCGGTGGCCAGATACCCGCGCGCCTGGCCCGCCCCGTCGGTCGCCGTCATCAGATCCGCATACGTCGGCTGATTGGCGCCGCCGAAATTGCCCGTGGACGAATACTGCAGCCGCGGGCCGAACCAGTAGAACGCGTGATAGGCGTGCTCGATGCCAGCCGAATCGTCGCTCGAGAGCGCGAACCGGTGCTTATCCTTTAGCAGACCGATGATGGCCCTCAGGTTCTCGGCATAGAACGCATCGTTGGTCGGCACGTCCCAGTAGGCAGCAAAGATCTCCTGGGCCGTCGACCTGGTCGTCAGGCCCGCCGGGCGCCTCTTCGCAAACAGGCGCGACACGAATTCCGCCCGGTCGGCCGACAGCTCGAAGAGCGCCTTGTACATCAACTGCAGATCCAGATTGCCGCGGCGGATGTCGATAATGACCGCCATCGCCGGTCTGGTCGCGACGATGTAGGTGAAGTTCTGCTCGGGACCGACGCCGAGGTAGACGCGTCCCGGCTTGACGAGACGCGTGAGGTTGGGCACGACGAGCTGGAAGCCCAATTCGTTCGACAACAGGTTGTCGGACCGGAAGAAGCCGTCAGTTTCTGAAGATTCGGTTGACAGGCGCCAGAACTCCTGGTCGGTCAGCCGCGCCGGCAGCGACGCCGCAGCCAGGCGAACCGGTGCGACGAAGGGTGCGGCACTGAGGCCAAGCGAAACGAGTAAGCCGGCGAGCAGCAGGAAGCGGCGCCTGGACGTCGACATCATCAAACGGCCTCCAGAGATGTCCGCGAATCGCGTGTGACCGGATTGTAGCAGGCGCCATTTTCACGCGCCACATCACGATGTGCACGATCACGGCTGCGCACCTCGGCGGCCAGGGCCTGCAATCCTGAAGGTCAATCGGAACTGGTCTGGCGGCTGATCTTTGTTCGCCTCGGCCTGCACTTCAAACGGGTGCATGATGCGGTTGCCGACGGGATCCTCGAGCACCTCGAGCGCCACCAGATCGAACTCTCCACCGGGCCACGGGCCGGCCGGCGTGAAGAGCCACCGCGTGTCGGCGGCCTCGAGCGTGATGGTGCCGTCGACGACCCGCCTGTCCTTCGTCTCCACCGAGAGCGCCCGGGCCAGGAGCCCGTGATCGAGGGGCTTGGGAAAGGTGACGACCAGCGGATCGCGCGTGTCCGCCTCCGGCGCACCGAGGCGCCAGGACGACATCACGATGGGGTTCTTGTCGGCCGGTCCCACGCGGAACTCACGCCGATAGGCCGCCTTGAGCGGCTGACTCTGCGCGTCGCGCCAGTCGGTCGAGATCTCCAGCACATACGTGCGGCCCGCGCCGAGCGGCCGACCGATTTCCCGGTTCGGCAGAATGTCTTCTTTCACACGGCCCGGATCGAAGAACAGCGTGAAGCGCGTGCGATCGGGGTTCCAGAAGTCGGCGTCGATCGGCAGGAACGGAATCGCGACTTCGCGCCCCGACTGATCCAGGATCCGCACGAAGTCGCGGGCGCTGCCGTTCCCCATCGGCGCGGAGAATTCGATGTAGAGGCGCAGCAGATTCTCGGGCCACGTGTCGGCAGCAGGGTGCACGGCCGTCACCACCGTCGACGGCTCGGTCGCCACCGCCGGTATCCGCACCACGGTCGTCACCACGTCGGTTTGCCGATCTGGAACGTGCACGGGCAGCCGTGCGGGGTCGAACGCGACGCGATAGGCACGCCCCGGGTCGAACGGAAAGAGCGGCGTGAACGTGAGGGCCGATTCGGTGACCTGGTAGCCGCCCTGCACAGGCGGGATCGACGTCGGAGAGGCATTGTCACCGACCGTGATCCTGAAGAGTGCCTGCCACTGGTCGGTTCCCAGTTGGGCCCCACGCAGGCTGGACAATTCCCGTGGCGTGAGACCGCCGACCTCTACAAGCGCCGGGCGGCTGCGATTCGCGGGATTCTGCTGCAGGGTGATTTGAAGAGGGCCCGCCGGAGCGGAGTTGCCGCAGCCGGCGAAGAAGCCGAGGAGTGCTGCCGCAAGGAGGCGGGGGAACAAGAGGCCGGACGACCGGCTCCTTGCTCTCCCGTTCCGTTGCTGCATCGCGTGAAGCCGAGCTACGGCAGGGCGACGGAGGTGAGATTCAGCGCCGGCGGCGTGCCCGAGATCACAATCGACCGGGTCGCGTCGAGCAGATCGAGCTGCACCACGCCGGTCATCGACGTGACTTTCTCGTAGGGGACGCCGCCGGTCTCGGTCTCGACCGGCGAGGTGATCGGCGCCGCCGTGGCGAACGTGTCGGTCGGGACCTTCATGATCCCGCGGCTCGTGTTCGACATCAGGAGGAATTCCTTCCCGCCCTTCTGATACCGGATCATGTCGAGCGGCCGGTTGCCGGCGCCAAACTCGCCGATCGTCTCGCCGCGGAACTTGGCGCCAGGCGCCAACTGCGACACCGGGAACTTCACGAGCGGCGTGCAGGTGTAGGAGGCGATGATGTACTGCTGGTTGTTGATCGTGTACGGGATGAACGCGTAGATGGGCGCGCGCGTCTCGAGCCGGCGGTGATTGCCGTGATAGATCTCGACGCTCGTGCCGTTGTCAGCCGTGGTGAACGGGTAGCCGACCGACCACAGCTTCGACGCGAACTCCTCGTTCGACAGGCCGGCCACGTAGACGCGGCCGTTGGCGAACGCGAGGTCCGTGATCGAGTTATTGCGCTGGTTGGCGGCCTCGGGGGCGTTGGGGAGCGCCACGCTCGTGTACGTGAGCCGCTCGGTGGCGACGAGCGTGAGCTGACCGGCGCCATCCACGCGGACGATCGCGGGCCGGGCGGCCGGCCCTTGGCCACGCATCACCGAGATGAACGAGTTACGGGTCCGCGGATGCACCGCGAGATCCGTAATCGCGATCTGGCCCGCGTCGGTCCCGAGCATCGCCGCGATCTTCTGATTGATGTTGGCCACATCCGCCGTGCCGGGCGCGCCACCGTTGGCCTGCGCGCCCAAGTCAATCGCGAAGATGGTGGCTGCCTGCGTGTCGCCGGCGAACATCGTCCCGTCGGCTGCAAACACCACCGGGCCGAGCGAGGCGAGCGAGGGCCCGACCGCCGGCAGCGCCATCGGCGGCGCCGCCGCCGGGGCGTAGGCCGTCAAGGCCACGAACACGAGAACCGCTGAAAGCTTGACCAAACTGGTGCGCATCGGAACTCCCCTCCTTGCTTGCCATTACCGCAGTAGTGTCCGGCTTGAGCCGGACCCGGAGGTCCGCCTTAAAGGCGGACACTACGCCATGAACAGGGCATTAACACATCCGGCGCCGGTAATGTCAAGTGAAACAAACATGTTACAGTCCTGTCCACCGCAGGAGCCTGAACACCGATGCCGCTGATTGAACCTGCGAAAGAAGGCGCCCGCCTTCAGCCTCAACGACCAGCAGGGCAAGACGCATCGTCTCGCCGGCTACGCCGGCCGGCCCGTGATTTTGTACTTCTACCCCAAGGACGACACGCCGGGCTGCACGAAGGAGGCCTGCGCGTTTCGAGACAATCTGCCGAAGTTCAAGGCGAGCAAGGCCGTGGTGCTGGGGGCCAGCATCCTCGACGAAGCGAGCAAGGCGCGGTTTGCCGAGAAGTACGACCTTACGTTTCCCCTCCTGGCGGACGCCGAGCACGAGCTGGCGGACCAGTACGGCGTGTGGCAGAAGAAATCGCTCTACGGCCGCTCGTTCATGGGCATCGTCCGCACGACGTATCTCATCGGCGCGGACGGCAAGGTCGCTCGGCGTTGGGACAACGTGAAGGTCGATGGGCACGCCGAAGAGGTACTGGAGGCCGTCAAAGACCTGTAAGGTTCAGGGCTCAAGGCTCAAGACCCTTCACAGCTTCTTCGCGAGGTCGCCGATCGTCACGCTCACACCCGCAACATCTTGAGCTCCATGAGCACCATGTCCAAGAGCTCTGTCGAGAACTGGACGTCCCGGCGGTCGATCTCGCGGAAGCCAAGGCCGCGATAGAAGTCGACGAGAAACCCGTTGCCGTGCACGCAGTCCAGGCACAGACGATCGGCGTTCTGGTTATACGCGACACCGATCGCACATCGCGCGGCAATCGGGCCAACACCCCGTCGGTGGAAGGCGGGAGCGGTGGCGAGTTTCGAGAGCCACCAGAAGGGTGCCGGGCCGAAATGATCCGCCCACTCCGCCGGCACCTCCCGCGAGAGCGTCACCACGGCCGCCAGATCCCCCTCATACTCCAGCGCGTAGTTCCACCCATTCTCCTGGCAGGCGAGATACCGATCTTTCGGGTAGGCGATCGTCCACTGACGGATGCCTTTGGAGAGCAGCCACTCGGCCGCGCTGACGAGGATGCCGTGGGCGAGGTCGAACTCGTCGTCGCGAAGTTTTCTGAAGGTGACCGCCGACATGGCCACTTCGCCAGCGGGGTGGGTAAACGCGGGTGCTGAAAACTTC
>MELA01000146.1:5121-42975 GCA_001767495.1 Acidobacteria bacterium RIFCSPLOWO2_12_FULL_65_11
TCGACGTCGGCGAACCCGATCTCGCGCAGCCAGCGCATCTGGCTGTGGACGTCCAGCAGTTTGTTTGACAGATCCTCTTCCGCCGCGGTGATGCCCGTGGCCTGAAGGAACCGCTCGTGCCCGTAGGCCGAAGTCGAGGCGACATGCTCCAAGTTGCAGAACACGCCGCCAGGCGCCAGAAGAGCCCAGACCTCCTCATACAGCCGCCGCTTGCGCTCGTGGTCCAGATGGTGGATCGCAAAGCTCGACACGACGAGGTCGAATGTGCCGAGAGGTGGCAGCTCAGCTTCGAGATTGTGGTCGACGACTTCGACATCCGACCTGGAGGCGAACCGGGATTTCAGTTGTTGAAGCATGAGGGGCGAGAAATCCAGGGCCACGCCCCGCGCCTGCGGCCTGGCGTGCAGCACCAGGTCCAACAACCGCCCGTCACCCGAGCCCAGGTCGAGAACGCGACGGACGTTTAGAGGAATCTCATCGAGTAACGCCGCCTCGCCGGCCGAACGATGCGGGAGGCTGTCGGCTCGCTCGAGGTATGCCGAGGCGTGGTCCGCTGATTGCCACTCGCTCATCAAGCGTCTCGCGTCATGGCGTCCTGGCCCGCCTGGTGATGGCGACGAGCTCCTTGCCGCCGATCGCCGTTTTCGAGACCGTCATGCCGACCATCTGATACCCGGCCGATCCCACCTCGAGCAGCTCCTTCTGCAGCGTGCCGGTCTTCGAGGTCGCCACCAGCTTGTACTCGAACGCCTGGATGGGCGCGTCCTTGTCGCGCTCGAGGATGCACACCACTTCGTCGCCCCCGAAGACGGACTTGAACACGGTCTGGCCGCGATACTCGAAGCCTGCATCCGCCGCCTCCTGCAGCTCCTTCTGCATCGTCGAGGTCTTCGACGTGGCGAGCAGCTCGTACGCGTACCGGCCTCTCGAGGCGCCGGACCGCGATATCACCGCCACGACTTCGTTGCCGCCGAAGGCGGTGTCGCCGCCCATGACGGCCTGAAACCGGAAGCCGGCCTCCGCCGCCTCATTGAGCTCTTTCTCCATCGTCGACGTCTTGCTTGTTGCGAGGACGCGGAACTCGACAGCGGCGCTCGTCTGCGCGTGAGCGGCCGGCCGCCACAGACCGAGCGCCACGACGGCCATAATTACGGATGGGACGTGGGTGCGCATCGTTCAACCTCCTTGTCGAAGCTGCATTCGCATCATTATTACTCCAGCCGTTGTCAGCGGTCGCGCATCGCGCTACAGTGCAGTCTTCCAATCATCCTTTGGAGGCTTCGATGCACCACGTCAAGACGCGATTCCGCCACGTCGTTCCTGTCGCCGGACTCCTTGGCCTCTTGGTTGTCTCGGCATTTTCCGCTCTGGCTCGCGGCCAGGCGCCGGCAGCGACCGGCGTCACGGTATTTGAAGGCGCACGGCTCATCGTGGGCGACGGACGCGCGCCCATCGAGAACGCCACGTTCACCGTATCGGGCACTCGCGTCCTTCAAGTCGGCAGGGCTGGTGATGTGCGCGTGCCGGCGGGCGCCGCTCGCGTCAACCTGGCCGGCAAGACCGTGATGCCCGCCATCATCGACACCCACACGCACCTCAGTCAGACCCAAGAGGCACTCACCGAGGACCTGCGGCGCCGCGCGTTCTACGGCGTGGGCGCCGCCATGAGTATGGGCCAGGACAGGGGCGAGCTGCCATTTCAGATGCGGGCCGCGACGCCGCCCGGTGGGGCGCGGTTCTTCACGGCGGGGCGCGGGATCACGATGCCCGAGCCGGGGCGCTCGGACGTGCCGTACTGGATTACCACTGAGGCAGAGGCCCGGAAGGCCGTCGAGGAACTCGCCGCCCTGAAGGTGGACTTGGTCAAGATCTGGGTCGACGACCGCAACGGCATGTACATGAAGCTGACCCCAGCCCTCTATGGCGCGATCGTCGACGAGGCGCACCGCCGCGGGCTCCGCGTCACGGCTCACATCTTCACGCTCGAGGATGCCAAAGGGCTGCTGCGTGCAGGAGTCGACGCATTCGCGCACGGCGTACGGGATAAGGAGATTGACGATGAGGGCCTTGCGCTGTTTAGGGCGCGTCCGAACGTAGTCGTCGTGCCAAACCTGCCGGATCGGGGCGTGGCGACCAGTCTCAGCTGGCTGAGCGAGAGCATTCCCGCTCCGGAGCTGCAGCGCCTTCAGGAGGCCGCCACCGATCGGCCGGCGGTGCAGGCCACCTTCGCGATCCAGGCGCGCAACTTGGCGAAGCTGCATGCAGCCGGCGTGCGCATCGCTTTCGGCACCGACGGCAACACGCCCTGGGCGCCGCACGTCGAGATGGCCGACATGGTGGCGGCCGGGATGACGCCGATGCAGGTCATCGTGGCCGCTACCCGCAATTCCGCCGACTTGCTGAAGCTCGCCGACGCGGGCACGCTCGAAGCGGGCAAGAGCGGGGACTTCATCGTTCTCGATGCGAACCCGCTCGACGACATCACCAACACGCGCCGCATCGCGTCGGTGTATCTCCGCGGAGCGGCCGTGGACCGCGCGAGGTTCAAGGTGGGCCAGACTGGCCAGACCACTCGGTGAAGCGGTCTATAATGCCTCGACGCTGCTGGAAGGTGAGAACCAATGGGCCGATGGCTTCGACTGGTGGTCGTCGTTCTGCTCGCCGGGGTGACGGCTGCGTCGGCTCAGTCTGGTGGTTTCCTCGGTCCGCACCGGACCGACATCGAATACGACGGTCGTTTTACGTTCTTGCGCCTGCGCTGGGGCGGGGGCAGAGGGTCGTTGGGGTTCCGGGGCATGAACAACGCCTGGAATCACGACTACCCGCGCGCCGAGCAGCACCTCGCCCTGCTGCTCAAAGAGATCACCTACATCGACGCGCGCACCGACGGCAGCCGGATTCTCTCGCTCGACGATCCGGAGCTCTTCAGGTATCCGATCGCCTACATGTGGGAGCCGGGCTTCTGGGAGCTGACCGATCGCGAAGCTGAGAAGTTCCGCGAGTACCTGCTCAAGGGCGGCTTTGCGATCTTCGACGACTTCGACCACGAGCACCTGTACAACCTCGAGGCGAACATGCTCCGCGTCCTGCCGGGCGCACGGTTCTTCGAGCTGGACGAATCCAACCAGGTGTTTGACGCGTTCTTTCGCATGAAGACCATCTACTTTCCCGATCCGCGGATCGGTATCAGGCCCACCTATTACGGCATCTACGAGGACAACGACCCCACCAGGCGGCTGATGGTGATCGCCAATCACAACGCCGACGTGGCCGAGTACTGGGAGTGGTCGGGCACGAGCCTGCTGCCCGTCGACGATTCGAACGAGGCCTACAAGCTCGGCATCAACTACATGATCTACGGACTGACGCACTAGGAATCGGGATTTGGGATTCGGGATTTGGGGTTCGTGAGATGGCGCTGACAGCGGGGACACGGCTGGGATCGTACGAAGTCGTCGCCATGCTGGGTGCCGGCGGGATGAGCGCCCGCGGCCATGCCGAGCCGAGGCCGTGTGAAGCCGAGGCGAGGCATCGGCGTTGTTGGCCGCGGGGGTGGGGCCCCGCGGCCAGTGAAAAGACGTTGACCCCGAGCCCGTCCCGGTGCGACCGATGGCGCTGAGCGCAGGGACACGCCTGGGTCCATACGAGATCATCGCCATGCTGGGTGCCGGCGGGATGGGCGAGGTCTACAAGGCGCGCGACCCGAAGCTCAATCGCGACGTCGCCATCAAGATCCTTCCAGACGCGTTCGTCCACGATCCCGACCGGCTCGCCCGGTTCCAGCGCGAGGCGCAGGTGCTCGCCGCGCTCAACCACCCGAACATCGCCGCCATCTACGGCCTCGAAGAATCCGAGGGCCGGCGCTTCCTCGTCCTCGAGTTCGTCGACGGGCAATCCTTGGCGCAGCGCCTGGCACGCGGTGCAGATGTAGTGTCCGGCTTGAGCCGGAGGTCCAGCCGCGCGATTCCCGTCACCGACGCACTCACCATCGCGCGGCAGATCATCGACGCGCTCGACGCCGCGCACGACAAGGGCATCGTCCATCGCGACCTCAAGCCGGCCAACATCATGTTGCCTGGCCAGGGCGCGAACGCCGGCGCGCCGATTCAGTGGTTGGATCGCGCGGGAAGGGTGACGGTTCTACGCGCCACGCCGGCGAACTGGACCAATCCGCAATTTTCGCCAGACGGCCGCCGGCTGGCGGTCGAGATTGACAACGGGACGCAACGGGACGTGTGGGTGTACGAGTGGGCGCGCGATACGTTGACGCGCCTGACGATCGATGCCGCGAACGACGGGAAGGCGGTGTGGACACCAGATGGCCGCCGGATCGTGTTCAGATCGACCCGGCTTGGGGGTGGGGGGACGTTCAATCCTTATCGGCAGCGGGCGGACGGAACCGGCGACGTCCAACGTCTGACCGAGAGCAAGAACAACCAATTTCACGCCTCGTGGCATCTGAATGGCAAGTTCCTGGCCTTCCACGAGACCAACCCCCAGACCGGCAACGACCTGCGAAGGCGGCAGCTACCCGACGTGGTCTCGCACGCGCCGCGAGTTGTTCTTCAACACGCCCGATCAGCACATCATGGTCGCGTCGTACGCCGTCGAGGGCGACTCCTTCCAAGCCGACAAGCCGCGGCTCTGGTCGGACAAGCGCTTCGAACCGCGGCCCCTGCAACGCAGCTTCGACCTCCATCCCGACGGCGATCGCTTCGCGCTGACTGCGGCCGCCGAGGGACAGGTTGAAGTGAAGCAGGACAAGGTCGTCCTCATCTTCAACTTCTTCGACGAACTGCGACGCGTCGCGCCGACGACTCGGTGACGCAGCCGAAGGTCCGGCTGAAGCCGGACACTACGTACGACATAACGTCACCGCGACTGTCGACTGCCGACTACCCTCCTTGATGGCGCAGTCGGCTGTGCCGGTATCCGTAAGCGAGGTACAGCACGAGCCCGAGCAGCAACCAGATCCCGAACCGCTCCCACGCCGTCCTCGGCAGTCCCTGCATGATGAACAGGCAGCCGGCCGCAGACAGCACGCACACCGGCCAGACAAACGGCACCTTGAACGGCCGCGGACGCTCCGGCTCCTTGACGCGCAGCACCAGGACGCCAATGCTCACGAGCATGAAGGCGAACAGCGTCCCGATGTTGGTCAGGTCGTAGGTCTCCGCCGCATCGCCGACGAGCGCCCACGCCGCCACGAACACACCGGTCAGTAACGTCGTCGTCGACGGGATGCGCGTGCGCGGGTGGATCCGGGCCGCCCACTGCGGCAGCAGGCCGTCGCGCGCCATCGCGAAGAAGATGCGCGGCTGCCCGTACTGGAACACGAGCAGCACGGCCGACATCGATACGACCGCGCCCAAGGCGACGAGCCAGCCCACGGTTCTGAAGCCCGCCAGCTCGAGCGCGCGCGCCAGCGGATCCGCGACCGCCAGTTCCTGGTACGGCACCATGCCGGTCAGCACGATGCCGACGATGACGTAGATGACGGTGCAGATGGCGAGGCCGCCGAGGATGCCGATCGGCAGATTGCGCTGTGGGTTCTTCGTCTCTTCGGCCGCGGTCGAGATCGCATCGAAGCCGATGTAGGCGAAGAAGACGATGGCCGCACCTTGATGGATGCCCGTGAAGCCGTTCGGCGCAAATGGTGTGTAGTTCGCCGCGCTGAGGTGGGTCGCGCCGACGCCGACGAACAACGTGAGCGCGACGAGCTTGATCGCGACCATGACGTTGTTGACCCTGGCGGTCTCGCGCGCGCCGCGCAGCAGCAGCCAGGTGATGAGCATCACGATGCTGAAGGCCGGCACGTGGACCAGGATCGGAATGCCGGCGATTCGAGGCGCGGTGTCGATCAGCCCCCGAATCTGCGGGTCGGCGCTGAGCAACGCCGTTCGATAGCCGGTCGTGAGCCACGCTGGAAGCCGGGTGCCGAACCCGCGCAGCAGCGTGTTGAAGTAGTCGCCCCACGAGATGGCCACGGCGACGTTGCCGACGGCGTACTCGAGAATGAGGTCCCATCCGATGATCCACGCGACGAGCTCGCCAAGCGTGGCGTACGAGTAGGCGTAGGCGCTGCCGGCCTGCGGAATCATCGCCGCAAGCTCCGCGTAGCAGAGCGCCGCCAGCGCGCAGGCGGCGCCGAGCAGGATGAAGGAAAAAATGAGCGCCGGTCCGGCGCCCATCCGGATCACCTCGCCGTTCGGCCCGACCTGACCGGCCGCCGCGGTGCCGATGGCGCCGAAGATGCCGGCGCCAATCACGGCGCCAATCGCCAGCATGATGAGGTCGCCCGCCCCGAGCGTTCGCCTCAATCCGCCCGCGCCGTCTACATCCTGGATGTCATCCACAGGGGCCGCGATGGGTTTTCGCCGGAAGAGCTGCGACATGAGGGACGGATTCTAACCTATGGTCCGACGGTCCGGCTGAAGCCGGACACTACAACCTGTCAACGGTCCGGCTGAAGCCGGACACTACAACTGTCAGATGTAGTGTCCGCCTTTAGGCGGACCGTAACGGGTGTCAAATGTATGTACGGTTACAGATTGAGACGGTAGGCGGTGTCGTTCGAGCAGACAACGAGGGCGCCGCGGGGACCAACGGCGACACCAACGAGGCCCGGACCCGAGAGCACGAGCTCGGGGTCGCCGGCAGCCGGCAGCCGATACAGGCCGCTCGCGCCGGCCAGCGCTTCGACCACGAGCAGCGAACCGCGCCCGTCGAACGCGATCCCTTGCGGGCGCCCGAATCCTGTGTACCGCGTCGTGACGGTGCCGTCGCGATCGATGCGGTACACCGAATCGTAGGTGGTGAGTGTCGGCGCCGTCACGTACAGCGCCTCGTCGGGTCCCATCGCCACGTGGAACGCCGCCACGCTCGAGGGCAGCGACGCAAAGATTGTCGCCTGTCCCTTCTGGTCGACACGGAACACGGTGCCCGATCGGTCGCCCACAAACAGCAACCCGTCGTCGTCAAACGCCAGACCGCAGCAGACACCGAGATCGGTCGCAAACGGCTCGACCGACCCATCGTCGGCCACGCGATACACCGTGCCCTCGAACCGGCTGGACACATAGAGGCGGCCGTCGGGGCCGATGGCCATCGACGTCGGGTTCACGATGCCCGAGGAGAAGGTCTCGCGCGTGCCGCCGGGCCGCACGCGGAAGATCGACACGGGCACCTGCTGCCCGCGCGTCCCGCTGAAGGTGACGTAGAGGTTGCCGTCGCGATCGAAGACCGGGTTGTCCACCTGGTGCAGCCCGGTGGCCAGCGGCGCCGCGATGTTGACGAGCGTGTCCTCCCCGGGCACGCCGTCGATCCGAACCACCGTCGGCCCTCCTTCGAGTCCCGGCGGCACGAGCGCGGCAATCCGCGTGGGAGACGCGTAGACGACCCGCGCGCGGGCCTCGCCAATCCGCACGCCGGGCAGGGACGGTCCATCGGTCGGAAACCCGGCGCCATCGACCACGATGCGGCCGCCTTCGATCGCCGAAACGGGATGAACAGCGGTCACGCGGGGGTAAGACATGGGGGGAGGGCTGCTTCTCATGAACCTGTAGTGTCCGCCTTCAGGCGGACTTCAGGTCCGGCTGAAGCCGGACACTACAGTCATGATTCGCCGTAAGCCATGAGCCTGCGAGGAGCCTATGTGTCGTCGAGCTCGACGTTCCAGTAGAGGTAGTCGCGCCAGCTTTCCGGCGCATTCCGAAGCCCGACCGTGATGCGGATGGCCGGCGCCGACTCGGGCCGCTTGGGCGTCCGCGTCAGATGCATGCCCGCTTCGGCGGGCGTCCGGCCGCCCTTCTTGCGGTTGCAGCTGACGCAGGCGGTGACGATGTTCTCCCAGTCCTTACGGCCTCCGTGGGCAACGGGAATCACGTGGTCGAAAGTCAGATCGCTTGTCGCGTACCCGTCGCCGCAGTACTGGCAGCGGTGGTCGTCGCGCGCGTAGATGTTGGCGCGCGAAAAGGGCACGTAGTCGAAGCGCCGTTTGATCCTGATGTACCGGAGCAGCCGGATCACCGACGGCAGCTTGAAGGTGATCGACACGCCGTGGATCTCGCGGTCGTACACATCGACGATCTCAACCTTCCCCTGGCACCAGAGCGTGACGGCCTTCTGCCAGTGGACGATCTTGAGCGGCTCGTACGTCGCGTTGAGAAGCAGCGTCTGTTCCATGGGCGTGATGTGCGCGGGAAGCCGGCACGCCGACCCCCGCATTGTGCCCAACCACTACCAACGTGTCAAGGCGCTGACGCCCTAACTACCATTCAGACGGATGTTTAGCGGCTCAACCCTACGGCGGTCCGAGGGTTGGGCCGATAGCACAAGATGTGCAAGGTCGCGCATCGCTGGCCCTTCGCTGGCCCCTGGCCATCGTCCTGACGGTGGCTGCCGCGATCGCGACCGCGTGCGCGTCGGCGACGGGCACACCTCGGCCCCACACCCCAGCTTCGATCGGAAGACCGGTCGCAGATGCCCCGGCAGAGGAAGCCGCACCGATGCCCGCGCCTCGGACCTCGAAGTCTTCGCGCGCCATCGTCGACACGGCCATGTCGTTGCGCGGTGTCCGATACCGGGCCGGTGGATCCGACCCGAAGGGATTCGATTGCAGCGGCTTCACGCTGTACGTGTTCGGACGGCACGGGATCGACCTGCCACGCAATACCTCCGACCAGTATCACGAGGGGAAGGCGATCAAGCAGAGCCAGGTCGCCGCAGGCGACCTGCTCTTCTTCAAGACAGTCGGCAGAGAGGTCTCGCACGTGGCCATCTCAATTGGCGCCGGGAACTTCGTCCATGCGCCGACCTCGAACGGTGTCGTGCGTGTGGAGTCGCTCGACACGACGTACTGGGCGTCCCGCTTCCTCGGCGCGCGACGAGTGAAGTGACTCGACGGTCCGCCTAAAGGCGGACACTACACATGACCGCCGACTGTCGACTGTCGACTTCACACGTCCCTCGCTTTCGCAAACGTAGTGTCCGCCTTCAGGCGGACGTCAACAAAGCCAGACCCTCCCGCAGTTCCTCGATAACGGCTTCAGACACCGGCATCAGCGGCGAGCGAGGGAAGCCAACGTCGTATCCGGCCAGGCCAAGCGCCGCTTTCAATCCCGGCACGCCGTAGCCCGATACGAGCAGCTTCGTCAGCGGCAGGATCCGCTGCTGCAGCGCCCGCGCCTCGTCGTGCTGCCCCGCTTGGGTCAGCGTGAACAGCCGGACGCAGACCTCCGGCGCCACGCAAGAGAGCGCCAGGATGCCGCCCACGGCGCCCAGAGAGAGCGCCGTGTAGAAGGTGGACGCCGATCCGCTGAGCACGCTGAAGTCGCTCGGTGTCGCGGCCACCAGATCCGAAATCTGCAGCGCGTCGCTCGTCGACTCTTTCATCCCAATGATGTTCGGGTGCCTCGCAAGGCGCGCCACGGCGTCGGTCTGGAGGTTGACGCCGGTGAGCGCGGTGAAGTTGTACAGCAGCACCGGGACGGGCGACGCGTCGGCCACCGCCGTGTAGTGGCGCACGAAGGCCTCGGTCGTCATCTGTTCCTTGTAGAAGCCTGGCGTGCGCACGAGCACCGCGTCCGCGCCAAGCTTCCCCGCCCGCTTCGCGGCGCCGACGGCCGACCGGGTCGATTCGCGTCCGGTACCGACGATGAAGGTCCGTTTCTTCGGCACGACGTCGCGTGCCGCCGCCATGACACGCGACGCTTCGTCTTCGTCGACCAGCACGCCTTCGCCGGTCGATCCGAGGACGACAAAGCCGGTCAGCGGCGTCTTGAGCCAGCGCTTGAGCGCCTTGCGCAGGCGCGCCGTGTCGGCGCGATCTCTCTCGTCAAACGGAGTCGGAATCGGCGCAAAGACGCCCGTCAGTTTCATTGCGCGATTGTATGCGACGAGGACTCAAGGTCCGCCTGAAGGCGGACACTACAGATGTTCTCGTGTAGTGTCCGGCTTGAGCCGGACCGTGGGCGTCCGGAAGTTAGGTCCGGCTTGAACCGGACCCTGCAGCACGAGGTTCAGGCCGAGGACGACGAGGAAGATTGCGGCCGCCGGGGCGAGCAGCCACGGGAAATCGGCGAACGCGCGGACGTTCGACGCATCGTGCAGCATCGTGCCCCAGCTCGCCATCGGATCCGGGAAGCCGAGCCCGACGTACGAGAGCGTCGCTTCGGCCACGATGAATGCCGGCACGAGCAGCGTCAGCTCGACGGCGACGAAGCCGCGCGCTGCCGGCAGCAAATGGCGTGCGAGCAGGCGCAGATGCCCGGCGCCAAGCGCCGAAGCGGCGGACGCGTAGTCGAGCGTGCGCTCCGATCGCACGATGGCGCGCACGCCGCGGGCGATGAACGGCGCGCCGACCACGGCGAAGATGACCGAGAGCAGCAGGAACACGGTGCTCGGGGCCAGCACGAGCGGCAGCACCGCTCGGAGCGCCAGCACCACATACATCGCGGGTAGGACGATGAGGAAATCGGACGCGCGCATCAGCAGATCGTCGGTCGCGCCGCCGACATAGCCCGCCATCCCGCCGACTGCCGACCCGATGAGCGTGGCGCCAAGCGCCGCGACCAGCGCGAGCCCGAGCGAGATTCGCGCGCCGAAGAGCATCCGACTGAACACGTCGCGGCCGTAGCTGTCGGCGCCGACGAGCAGCAGCGGCGCGCGCCCCTCGTCGGCCGACTGGACGAGGCGGCCGCCGCTCAGCCACGCGAGCGGCACGCGAGCCGAGCGGTCCTCCTCGTAGCGCTGCTCGAGCTGATTGACGAGCGTCCAGCGATAAATAAACGGCCGGTGCCACGTCCCATCGTCTCCGCGAACGTGCGGCCGCGTCGGAGGTGCATTCAACAGTCCCCGGAAGGACTGGTCGCCGGCGTGCGGTGCGAGCACTGGTGCGCCCAGCGCGGCAACGATCGCCACGACAAGAACGGCCAAGCCAACGACGCGTGTCACGACATTTTCCTATTTCTCTCGGGGCCCCACCCCCGCTCGCCGAACGCCTCGGATCACGGCGTGCGGCGTTGGCCGCAGGCGCTTCTTACTCACTGACTCGCGGATCCACGAGAGCGAGCGCCGCGTCGGACAGAAGCGTACCGAACGCCAGGAAGATCGAACCGGCGCCGGCGCACCCGACGACGAGATACACGTCGCGGGCTTGAAGCGCGGCCAGCATCAGGCTGCCCAGGCCAGGCCAGGCGGTGATGATTTCGACCGCAAACGATCCGCCGAGCAGCGTGCCGACCACCAGGCCGTAGACGGCGGCGACCGGACGCAGACCTGCCTTCAGGGCGTCACGCCATACGACTCGACGCCGCGGCACGCCGCGGGCAAGGGCTGCGAGCACGAAGGGTTGACCCACCACTTCGGCCATGGCCTGGGCGGCCAGCCGCTCGAACATCGCCGCGAGCGGCAGCGCCAAGGCGAGTGAGGGCACGATGAGATGCTGCAGGAGATCGATCGTGATGCCGCCCGCCGGCGCGCCAGGCGAGCGCATGCCGCCGATGGGCAGCCACCCGGTGCGCGCGGCCACAAAGACGAGCAACAGAGACGTGAGAAGCGGCGGCATCGACAGCAGGACGAGCGACGCGCCCCGGATCGCGCCCGCCGGCACGCCCCCACGCCGGCTGCCGGTGAAGACGCCGAGCGGCAGGCCGACGAGCGTGGCTGCGAGGAGTGCGGTCAGCGCGAGGACCGCGGTGTTGACGGCGCGTTCGGGAATGAGGTCGCCGACCGGGCGGTCGTAAAGGAGCGACCGCCCGAAGTCGAGTCGTGCGGCGCGGGCCAGCCAGTCGCGGTACTGCTCCCCGAGCGGCCTGTTGAGCCCGAGCCGCTCGCGGGTTTGCTCGATCGTCTCGGGTCGCGCCCCGATGCCGAGCGACTCGGTGGGATAGTCGCCAGGCGCGGACCACGCGAGCACGAGCGACACCGACGACACGGCAAACACGAGAAAGACCGCAAACGCCAGCCGCCTCAAGATGTAGCGCAAGATGTAGTGTCCGAGGATGTAGTGTCCGGCTTCAGCCGGACCCGATGTCACGGTGTCACCGCTACCGTGTCCGGCGACCACAGCAATTGCGGCCGCGACACGGCGGGCGTGAGGTTGGTGACGCGAGAAGATGCTGCGACGTATACGCGAGGCGCTACAAAATAAATGGCCGGCAGGTACTCGGCGAAGATCTTCTGCACCTCGTCGAACAGCCGTTTCCGCTCGGCCTCGTCGAGCGACGCAATCTGGCGCGTCATCAGCTCGTCGATCCGACGCTCCCAGTCCGTGGCCGGCGCCTTCTGGGCCATGTTCCAGAAGTGCGCGCTGCCACGACTGAACCAGAAGTCCGGATTGAGGGCCGGGTCGGTGTCGCTCATCAACGCGTTGAAGTAGATCGCCTCGTAATTGACCGTTCCAATTCGCTCGATGAGCGCGGTGGCGTCGAGCGTGACGACGTCGACCACGAGGCCGATTTTCTTGAGTTCGTCGCGGATGACGTTCGAGCCCCGTTCGACCGACGGACGGCCCTTCTGGGTGAGCAGCGTGAAGCGCGCCGGCCGTCCGTTGCCGTCCTCGAGCATGCCGTCACCGTCGCGATCCGACAGCCCGATGGTCGCAAGCACCTGCTTCGCGCCGTCAAGATCGGCCGACGGCTGGGGAATCCCGGCCCAGTACCATGTCCTGTTGGCCTCGGTGATGGGTCCGTAGACCGGCACCCCCGCGCCGAGAAACACCGTGTCGGCGAATGCCTTGCGATCGACCGCCAGCGAAACGGCGCGCCGCAGCTCGTCGCGCTGCAGCCACGCGGCCCGTGGATCGGCACCGAAAGCGCCAGGCTTGAGGTTGAACCACAGGCTGTCGGGGTTCAGCGCCACACCGAGATCGAAGAGCCTCACGCGCCCCTGGTCGGCCGCGCGCTTGATGGGCGCGTACGCCTCGGGTGCGATCTCGCTCGTCATCATGTCGATCTGTCCCGCCTCGAGCCGCAACGTCTCCGCGTTCTGGTCGGGGATGATCTCGATGGTGATTCGATCGAGGTACGGCAGATCGGTGCCGTCGGCGGCCTTGCGAAAATAGCGCGGGTTGCGATTGAGAATCAGGTGCTGGCCGGGCAAGTATTCCGTCAGCACGAACGGTCCGAGGCCGACGATCTCGGAGGGCGGCGTCGACAGGCCCCACGCGTTGGCGAACGTGCCGGCCTTGAGCGCCGCGTCGAGCTTGTGTCGGGGCAGGATCGGCAGGTTGTCGAGCAGGCGAAGGCCCGCGGCAAACGGCGCCGGGAACGTGATCACCACGGTCTGTGGATCGGCTGCGACCACGTTGAGCCTCTTGCCGCCCGCTTGCAGGGAATCGGCGAGCGAGCTGCCGGCCTTCTCGTCGTACACCGCGTCGAACGCAAACACCACATCGGCGGACGTCAAGGGTTGGCCGTCGGAGAAGACGACACCAGACCGCAGCTTCAGCGTATACCGCAGACCGTCGGGCGAGCGCGTCCAGCTTTCCGCCAGCCACGGCTCGACCTCCTGCGTCATTTTGTTAATGCGAACGAGCTTGGCCTGGGTGAGGCTCGACACGAGCTCGGTGCTCGAGTCGCGGCCGACAAGGCGGTTGAACGAGCGCGGCTCGGTGCGAATCGACGCGACGAGCGTCCCGCCCCGCGGGACGGCCGGCGCTCCGCTGCGTGTCGCGACCGGCGCCGTCGAGGCCGGCGGCGGTTCCGACCGGCACGCCCCAGTCGCCGCCGCGGCGGCGAGCGCCGCGGCAACGGCGATGATGATCCCGACGTGCTGTGTCTGTCTGGTCAAAAGCTGGCCCACCGGCCAGCAGGCTGGCCGATCAAGATTGTGTGCAAGGCGACTCACCTGTGGGCCTTTGCATGCAAAAGCGGCGAAATCACAGTTCTGACCGTTTGACGGCCAGATTGTTGTCCGCCTTCGGACGACGCGGGCGCCACGGACGCGAAGCCATCCTAGTAAATCAAGCCGCTGTTCTGCAATTAGTTACAGCCGTTCACTCGCTCTAAATCTGAGCCGTCTGGGGACTGGCACCTCTCCTGCCCTACCCATCGCTGCCGGGAGGCACCGAAATGGCTCCATCCAACCAGACACCTGCGGACGGCTTCGCACCTCATATCGGCCGCAGCATCTCGTTAGACCATGCCGCTCAATTCTTGGGCGTCTCGCGCCGAACCATATATAACCGCATCCGGGAAGGCCGGCTCCGGACAGTCCGGACGATTGGCGGCAGCCAGCGCGTCCTGCTCGATTCGGTGGAACAGCTGCAAGCGCAGATGCGTGCCGCGCTTCCTCCGCCACGGACCGACAAACGCGGTTCGGTCGTCGGGGCCCTCGCCCTGGTGCTCTGGTGCGCCGCGGCCGCGGCGCCGGCCGACGCGCAGCCCCGCGCGCATCGCGCGCGTCTGAGCGCCGACCTCGCGGACCATCTCGCCGCCGGCTCGCAGACCATCAACGTCATCGTCCACGGCGACAAAGCGACGGTTGACGCGCTCGCCACCCGGTACAACCTGACGGTCGGGCGCCACCTGCGGAGCGGCGGCGTTCTGCGCGTGACGGCCGGCCAACTGGCCGCGCTGCAAGCGGACGACACGGTCGATCATCTGTCCGGCGACATTCGCCTGCGATCGACAGCCGACGTGACGGCCGAGAGTATTGGCGCCGATCAGGTGTGGGCCGGCGTGGGCGACCTGCCGGCGCTCTCTGGCGCGGGGGTTGGCGTCGCCGTCATCGACTCGGGCATCGACACGCGGCACAGCGCGCTGAGGAATCGGGTGGTCGCGTCGGTGGACTTCACGGGAGGCAGCGGTGGAGACCTCTACGGGCACGGCACGCACGTGGCGTCGGTCATCGCCGGCCAGATCGGACGCACGTTCGACACGCGCGAGTACCAGGGCATCGCGTCGGGGGCGCACCTCATCGACCTGCGCGCGCTTGACGACGATGGGTCGGGGTATGCGAGCGATGTGATCGAGGCAATCGACTGGGCGATCGCGCACCGGCGGCAGTTCAACATCCGCGTCATCAACCTGTCGCTCGGGGGGCCCGTGCTGCAGCCGTTCCGCGACGATCCGTTGTGCGAGGCCGTCGAGCGCGCGGTCCGGGTCGGCATTGTCGTCGTGGCGGCGGCCGGGAATTTCGGCAAGACCGAGGACGGGAAGGTTGTGTATGGCGGCATCACGTCGCCGGCCAACAGTCCGTATGCGATCGCGGTGGGGGCGGTGGACACGCACGGGACGCCTCAGCGGTCCGACGACACGATAGCGAGCTACAGCTCGCGGGGGCCGACGCGGTACGACCTCATCATCAAGCCCGATCTGTCGGCACCCGGGAGCCACATCGCCGGGGCGGAGGCGGCCGGCTCGTATCTGGCGCTCTCGCATCCCGAGCGGCACGTGACCGGGAGCGGGGCGAATGCGTACATCCAGTTGTCGGGGACGAGCCAAGCGGCCGCGGTCACGAGTGGCGCGGTGGCGCTGCTGCTGGACGCACGCTCGAATCTTCAGCCGGGCGAGACGAAGGCGGTCTTGCAGTTGACGAGTTCTTTCGTGGTCTCAACCGGCGTGCTCACGGCTGGCGCCGGCAGCTTGAACGTACTTGCAGCGGCACACTTCGTAGAAAGCAATCTCAGAGGATTACTTCCAGCAACAGAGATATCTGGTGAGCCTTCAACGCCCAGCGGTGTCCTCACCACGTACTCCCCAACGGGCCAACAACTTCTAGCCGGACAGTCAATCAATTGGTCTGGCTCGAAGGTTCGATCGAGCTCGGTTGTGTGGTCGGGTTCCATTATCCGATCTGACTCAGCAGTTCGGTCCGTTTCAGTCGCTTGGCCCAGTTTGCCGGTCGGCGGGTCGCGGATGCTGTACATGAATGGCTCGGGCTTCTCGCCGGGATCGCACATTAGGTCCGGCTCTCTGTTCGGCGATGACTCCATCGTGTGGTCCGGCTCCCTGTTCGGCGATGACTCCATCGTGTGGTCCGGCTCCCTGTTTGGCGATGACTCCATCGTGTGGTCCGGCTCCCTGTTTGGCGATGACTCCATCGTGTGGTCCGGCTCTGTGGAGGACTGAGGAACAGCCGAAACAAAGACAAGCCGCTGAGTTAACAACTACTTAGGAGGCGCGATGCAGAAGATCATTGTTTGGGACTAATCGACCGATAATAACGATCGCAACCCGTGCCTCTCACCTTGGGTTTAACGCGATTCGGCCGAGCGTACCTGTCGGCAGTAGCACTCATGGGATTCCTCGTGATCGGGGAATCCCTGATTCACTTGTACCGCGTTCCTATAGGCACGGAATGGCTCTTTCTCGCTTTCCTTACGCTGATCAGTGGATCGGCGTCAATCGAGCTACCTCGCTCTAACGTCTCCATTTCTATTTCAGAGGCGTTCGTCTTCACCGCCGTGCTCCTCTACGGGCCGGCCGCGGGCACTCTCACTGTTGCTCTCGATGGATTGGTGATCTCCTTTTGGATCGCCAAGCGGCGACCGGAAGCCTACAGAGCGCTGTTCAACATAGCAGCACCTGCCCTGTCGGCCTGGTGCTCCTCCAAGCTGTTTTTCTATGTTTCAGGAATCGAGCCTCTGGCTGAGCGACCCGCATCCCTGGACGAGATTCTTCCAGCGCTGGTGCTCTTCGCGGTGACTTATTTCGGCCTGAACAGCGGCCTGATAGCTTCCATGATCGCTTTCCAGCGACGCGCGAATCCATTCCAGGTCTGGCGCAGTGGCTTCATGTGGTTATCCCTGAACTATTTCTGTGGTGCCTCTGTCGCGGTCCTCCTCGTTGGCTACAACCGTACGATCGATCTCAAATTCATCGGGCTTGTCGTACCTCTCCTACTCGTCTTGTACTTTACCTTCAAGACTTCGATGCAGCGGGTGGAAGACGCGAACCAGCATCTCGATCAAATGAACTCGCTCTATCTTTCAACGATCGAGACTCTAGCGATGGCGATCGACGCGAGAGATCAAATAACGCACGGACATATTAGGAGAGTTCAAGCTTACGCTGTCGGCTTGGCCAGACAAGTGGGCGTGCCTGATGAGAACTTCATTAAGGCAATCGAGGCCGCCGCCTTGCTTCATGACATGGGGAAGCTCGCTGTGCCTGAGCACATCCTCAATAAACCGGGGAAGCTGACGTCAATTGAATATGAACAAATGAAGCTGCATGTGAAGGTTGGCGCGGACATTCTCTCGGCGATTGACTTCCCGTACCCAGTTGTCCCAATCGTGAGGCACCATCACGAGAATTGGGATGGAACGGGTTATCCGACGGGCTTGAAGGGCACCGACATCCCGATCGGTGCCCGCATTCTGTCGGTCGTTGACTGCTTCGATGCTCTCACGTCCGATCGCCCTTATCGCCCCAGTCTTTCGGACGATGATGCACTACAGATACTGATGCAGCGTCGTGGGAACATGTACGATCCGTCGATCGTGGACACCTTCGCCCGCGTACACAAAGACATTGCTCCAGAAGCCCTCCCTCCTGGACCGCCACGAGATGCGCTCAATGAAATCACAACCGCCAGGCGAGCCGCCACCCTTCCGATCGACGTTGCCAGACGGACCGCCAGTTCAACTGCTGTCCATAAGACACTTACAGCCCGCCCGCCATTAGACGCACTGGTCGGTGGCGCCAAGGCAAGCTGCATGGGCGACGCACTTGCCCAGCGTCTCAGACAGTTGATTCCCTTTTCACTTTGCGTTCTCTATTTGAACGATCCGGAGGCCGCCGAATTGGAAGCCGTGCAGGTTACAGGCAAAGACTGGTCGTTCCTTAAGGGGAGTCGGATTCCGATCGGTCAGCGGTTGAGTGGGTGGGTAGCGGCGAATCGCCGAACAATTGTCAACTCGGACCCAATGCTTGACTTGGGTGACGTGGCACGGGTGGTTCATCCACTACTACTAAGCTGCTTGAGTACTCCGGTCGTCCTCGACGATCAACTCATTGGAGTCCTTACACTCCATTCGGAAGTTGAGGACGGTTTCAGCGATGAGCACGGCTACGTCATTGAAGTCATTGCAGAGCAAGTCGCTGAAACGTTCAAGCTCGCCGATCTTAAACACACCGCTCATCAGGGTCGCTGAGAGGTGCTCACTTCACTTGCGCGATTGGACGATCGGACACCTGGCATTTCTGATCAGCTGTGCTCGGACCGTTCGCCTCGTATTCATGATGCGATTCTGCCCAGCTCCGCAGCGACCACCGTCATTTCGAACATCCGCTCGAAATGTCGTTAAGGATGTCATGAGGTTCCTCCACTTGCGTGCATCTTTGCAGATGCTTAAGACGACAAGAACATGAGTTGGCTGTGCGTCGGGGAGTAGATGAGATGAACGCCCTGCAACAAGTAAGAGAGCTGCGCGAGGCCGGTCGCTTTACTGAAGCACTAAGGGACATATCCGGTCTCAGCACTGACCGAACCGAGCGGCTCCCTGCTGACGTGCTCAGGGCGGAGTTACTTGAGCGAACGGGAAAGCATGCGCAGAGTCGAAGCCTCATGGAGACTCTGGTAAGACGCCAGGGAATATCGCTATCTGATCGAAGCGTCTGTGAATTTGTGCTCGCTCGCCTAGATCTAGAAGACAGAGAATTCGACGCGGCGATGACCCACCTCCAACGGTCCATTGCTCTTGCTGCTCAAGTCCCAGACCTCGAACGCATGTGTTGGTCTCAGCTAAGACTCTTACTGCTTCTGTCTGATCGTTCTGGGCCTGAGGCGATTATTCCGTTGCTCGGAGAACTCCGTGCGAATGTAACGAAACTGGGACATCCGCCGGTTACTGCGGCGCTTCATGTAACGGTTGCTCAGATGGAAGCGCAGCGAGGGCTAATCGTCAATGCACAACGCCATTTAGACCTTGGCCTGAGCTGCCTCGTCGGTTTCGAGAACCTTTGGCTCAAAGCAACGGCAGAAAACGTAATGGCATGCATTGAGATGATGCGGTCGAATTTCGATGCCGGGTTCAATCACGCGCGGCAGTGCCTTTCGATGTCTGAGGAGTCCGGAGCGGCCAGCGTTCACGTGAGCGCTCTGGGTAACCTTGGAAATCTGGCTTACCTCACGGGCCGCTTTGACGAAGCTGTGGACTATAGTCAGAGGGCTCGATCCGCTCTTCGTCCTACCTCCGACAACTGGAACGCTTGTCTCGAAACGCTGGCCCGAATCAACCTGGCGCAAGGTCGTTTGGACGAGTGTGCAGAATTGCTTGACCAGATCGATGAATCTGTCACGAGTCCGAAAGATCGTTCACGATATGTTCATCGTCATACTCAGCTCACGCGAACGCAGCTTCTCGATCGCACCGGCAACCTAAGGCAGGCAATCGCCCATGCAGATCTAGTGCTGACCCTGGCCGCTGAAGCAGGCGACCACCTACTGCACAACGCTACCCTTCTTACGAAAGCAGGGCTCTTGCAAGCGGCCGGCAAGATTTCTGAGGCCTTATCAGTGCTCGATACAATCGCGCCAACGATGGCAAATCAGCCGCCAGACTTCTTCGCTCACTACGAAACAATTCTCGCCTCTGCATTGGTCTCCACCGGGAATATGCAGACCGCAGGGTGGCATCGTCGACGAGCCGAGCGTACGTACAAGAGCCTTGGGCACGTGCCCGGGGCACTGGAGGTGACGAGGCGCTTACAGGCTGCCATACGATTGGCGCACGACGTAGACCTTGAAGACACGGCAGCCCGTCACCTTGGTCCACCAAGTGCAGTCGTCTCCGACATCGCGTCAATCATGCTCCACGCAGGCCGGCCGGACCTGGTGGCGCGCGAGATCGTTGACCTCCTCGAATCCGTGGGCTGTGTCCGGTACGCCACCGCCGTCGCGCGCGCCGCCGATGGGTCTACCACGACGATCGCCGAAACCGGCGAGCCTCGCGACCAGACGGCCACCCCCGAGTGCAGCGAGCGGCGCCTCGCGATTGGCTCCGCTCGAGGCCGCGAGATCTACGTCCTGGTCGGCGCCAGGCCCGACATCGAATCGGCCGCCACCGTCAATGCGGTCGTCATGCTGCTCACCACACTCCACGAGATCGAGCGCGCGCGCGTCGAGCGTGAAGAACGCGCCACGCTCTGGCCGGTTGACGAGCTGCCCATCGAGAACGACGATGCGGTCGCCACCGGCCACATGCGCCAGACGATGTCGTTTGCCAGGAAGATCGCCAACGCCAACGTCACCGTGCTCATCACGGGCGAGAGCGGCACCGGCAAGGAACTGGTCGCCCGGGCCGTTCACACGTACTCGAGCCGCGCTCAGAAGCCATTCATCCCGTTCAACTGCGCCGCCGTCCCGCGCGACATGCTCGAAAGCCAGCTCTTCGGCCACCGCCGCGGGGCCTTCACCGGCGCGGACCGTGACAACCCAGGCGTGGTCCGCAGCGCGCGCGACGGCACGCTGTTTCTCGACGAAATCGGCGAGCTCAGCCCGGAGCTGCAGCCCAAGCTCCTGCGGTTTCTCGAATCAGGCGAGATTTGTCCGCTTGGCGAATCGACGCCGTTTACGGTCGACGTCCGCATCATCGCCGCCACCAATGCCAATCTCGACACGCTGGTACGCGACGGCCGGTTCCGCGAGGATCTCTTCTATCGCCTCAACGTCGTCCATCTCGAGGTCAAGCCGCTCCGCGAACGCCGGGACGAAATCCCCGCGCTCGCCAACCACTTCGTCAGACGCGCGGCCGAAGAATCCCGCAAGGGACACGTCCGTCTGGCGGAAGAAACCATGGAGCGGTTGCTCCTCTACTCCTGGCCGTGCAACGTCCGGCAGCTCCACAACGAGATCCGCCGGATGGTGGCCTTCGCCGAGCCGAACTCGATGCTCGACCCGGACGCCATCTCGATCGACATTGTCCGCGCGACACCCACGTCGGCCCTGCCACACCCGGCGGTGAGAGGACAGGAGATCGCCGTGCCGCTCACCGAGAAGCTGCACCCGACGCTCTCACGCATCGAGTGCGAGATGATCAAGGCCGCGTTGCGGGATCATCACGGCAAGGTCGACGCGACGGCCAAAGCGCTCGGCATCTCACGAAAGGGGCTGTACTTGAAGCGGCAGCGCCTCGGGTTGTGATGTAGTGTTGACTCGTCAACACTAATCCTGCGATGCCAGAAACTACCACGCCCGCAACCGCCTCCGGCTGGCGCTTGCCGTCCTCTGAAAACAGCCTCCCCGAAGTCCACGGCTCCATCCCAGTGCCGGGTGGGGCGGGGTTCTGGCGCAAGATGCTGGCGTTTGCCGGCCCGGGCTATCTGGTGGCCGTCGGCTACATGGACCCGGGCAACTGGGCCACCGACCTGGCCGGCGGCGCGCGCTACGGCTACACGCTGCTCTCGGTCATCATGCTCTCCAACCTGATGGCGATCCTGCTGCAGGCGCTCGCCGCCCGCCTCGGCATCGCGAGCGGCCGCGACCTGGCTCAGGCCTGCCGCGACAGCTACTCGAGGCCGACGACGATCGTGTTGTGGATCCTCTGCGAGATCGCCATCGCGGCGTGCGACCTGGCAGAAGTCATCGGGGCGGCCATCGCGCTCAACCTGCTGTTCGATCTGCCGCTCCTCTGGGGCGTCATCCTCACCGCCCTCGACGTCCTCATCGTGCTGTTCCTGCAGCACCGCGGCTTCCGCTACGTCGAGTCGCTCGTCGTCGGCTTGATCGTCCTGATTGCCGGTTCGTTTGCCGTCGAGCTGTGGCTGGCGCGCCCCGACGCGGCGGGCATCGCTTTCGGTTTCGTCCCGCAGACGAGCATCCTGCGCGATCCATCGATGCTGTATATCGCCATCGGCATCCTCGGCGCGACGGTGATGCCGCACAATCTGTACCTGCACTCGTCAATCGTGCAGACGCGCAGGTACGGCGACTCGCACGAGAGCAAGGCCGAAGCGATAAAGTTCGCGACCATCGACTCGAGCTTCGCGCTGATGTTCGCGCTCTTCATCAACGCCGCCATTCTCATCATGGCGTCGGCCGTCTTCCACGGCACCGGCAACCAGGACGTGGCCGACATCGGGGATGCCTACCAGCTGCTCTCCCCGCTGCTCGGGACCACGCTCGCCAGCACGCTCTTCGCGGTGGCGCTGCTCTGCTCGGGCCAGAACGCGACGCTCACCGGCACGCTCGCCGGCCAGATCGTCATGGAAGGGTTCATCAACATCCGCCTGCGTCCGTGGCTCCGCCGTCTCCTCACCCGGCTCATCGCCATCATCCCGGCCATCATCGTCATCGCGCTGTACGGCGACGCCGGCACGGGCCCGCTCCTCATCCTCAGCCAGGTGGTGCTCAGCCTGCAGCTCCCCTTCGCGGTGTTTCCCCTCGTCATGTTCACGAGCGACCGTCATAAAATGGGTGCGTTCGTAACGCCGAAGTGGGTGCAGGCGCTGGCATGGACGGTTGCGGTCGTCATCGCCCTGCTCAACGCCTGGCTGCTCTTCCAGACTTTCGCAGGTTGACATGTACAAGCGCATCCTGGTGGCCGTTGAGAACTCGGCGGCCGACCGCACGATCGTCGCGCACGTCACCAAGCTCGCCACGCTGACGGGCGCCGAGCTCATCCTCGTCCACGTCGCGGACGGCTGGGTGGCGCGCCATTTCGACGACCTGAAGCTGCGCGAGTCGGAAGAAATGAAGACCGACCGCGCCTACCTTGAACAGCTCCGCGCGGAGCTCGCCGGCCAGGGGTTCAAGGTCGAAGCCCGCCTGGCGATGGGCGACCCGGCCACCGAGATCATCAAGGCCGCCGCGGATCAACAGGTCGATCTCATCGCGATGTCCACTCACGGTCATCGCTTCATCTCAGACCTGCTGTACGGCGCCACGGCGGACCGCGTGCGCCATCTGGTCAAAGTGCCGGTGCTGTTGTTGAAAGCGCAATAGGACAATACGCATTGACTTCCACCTCCTAAATCGGTTCATATAGATGGCGTGATGTTGGTGTCAGGCGGCGGGTGCGTCTGCATGTGTACGAGGACCTTCAGGGTCCCCATGCCATCGGTCTTGCCGTCCACCTGACGAACACCCGCGACGCCGTTACACGCGAGGCGGACAAGATCGAGAGCCCGGGACCTCAAGAGGTTTCGGGCTTTTTTGTTTTTGGAACGGCCTCGCCTGTAGTGTCCGCCTTTAGGCGAACTTCCAGGTCCGGCTGAAGCCGGACACTACAGCTCCGGACACTACAGCTCCGGACACTACAGCTGAGGAACAGGAAATTATGAGTATTGCGACCGACAAATTGAAGCTGGTGGCGCCCGCCGTCGATCGCCCCCTCGATCACCTGCGGCTGCTCGAGGCCGAGGCCATCCACATCATGCGCGAAGTGGTCGCCGAATTCGAGCGGCCGGTGATGCTCTACTCGATTGGCAAAGACTCCTCGTGCCTCCTGCGGCTCGCGCAGAAGGCCTTCTACCCGGCGCCCATCCCGTTTCCGCTGCTGCACGTGGACACGACGTACAAGTTCCGCGAGATGATCGAGTTCCGCGACGCCTATACCAAAGAAGTCGGCGTGCGTCTCATCGTCCACACCAACGACGAAGCGATTGCCGAGGGCGCGCAGCCTTTCCTGCTCGGGACGCAGCGGTGCTGCGGGCTGCTCAAGACCAAGTCGCTGCTCGACGCGCTGACCGCCGGCGGCTTCGACGCGGCGTTTGGCGGCGCCAGGCGAGACGAGGAACGGTCGCGGGCCAAGGAGCGGATCTTCTCGCTGCGCGACGCCAAGGGCCAGTGGGATCCGAAGCGCCAGCGGCCCGAGCTGTGGAACATCCTCAACGGCCGCCTCAGGCCGGGCGAGAGCATCCGTGTCTTCCCGCTCAGCAACTGGACCGAGCTCGACGTCTGGAACTACATCAACGTCGAGAAGATTCCGATCGTCCCGCTCTATTTCGCCAAAGAGCGCGAGGTGATCGTCCGCGGCCACTCGCTCCTCATGATCGAGCAACCGTTTGTGCCGATGATGCCTGGCGAGAAGCCGCAGATGGTCAAGTGCCGCATGCGCTCGCTCGGCTGCTCGCCCTGCACGGGCGCGGTGCGCTCGAATGCCGACACGGTGCAAAAGATCATCGACGAGCTCATCGTCACGAAGCACTCGGAGCGCCAGCTCCGCGTGATCGATCACGACCAGGACGGCTCGATGGAAGTGAAAAAGCGCGAGGGATACTTCTGATGTCCGGTCTGCTGCGCATCTGCACCGCCGGCAGCGTCGACGATGGGAAGAGCACGCTCATCGGGAGGCTGCTGCACGACTCGCGCGGGGTGTACGAGGACCAGGTGGCGTCGGTCAAGGCGGCGTCGAAGAACCGCCTGGCCGGCCCGATCGACTTTTCCCTGTTCACCGACGGACTCAAGGCCGAGCGGGAGCAGGGCATCACGATCGACGTCGCCTATCGGTACTTCGCCACCTCGCGGCGCAAGTTTATCCTGGCCGACACGCCGGGCCACGAACAGTACACCCGCAACATGGCCACCGGCGCCTCGACGGCCGACGTCGCCATCCTGCTCGTCGACGCGAGAAACGGCGTCAAGACGCAGACGCGCCGCCACGCGCGGATCGCGCAGCTGCTCGGCATCAAAGACTTCGCGCTGGCGGTCAACAAGATGGACCTGGTGGGCTTCGACGAGCAGGTATTCGACGACATCTGCGACGCCTTCCAGGAGATGGTGCCCGAGGCGCGCACCCACGCCATCCCGATGAGCGCGCTCGAGGGCGACAACGTCATCACGTCGAGCGACCGCACGCCCTGGTTCAAGGACGCGAGCCTCCTGCAGTATCTGGAGACGGTTCAGGTCGACCACCAGGTCGCCGCCAAACCCTTCAGGTTCCCCGTGCAGCTCGTCATCCGACCGGACCAGGACTTTCGCGGGTACGCCGGCCAGATTCTCTCGGGCTCGATCCACGCCGGCGATGCGATCGCGGCGTGGCCCTCCGGCCGCACCGCCCACATCAAGCGCATCGTCACCTGGGACGGCGACATCGCCGCCGCGCGCGCGCCGATGTCGGTGACGCTCGTGCTGGACGACGAGATCGACGTCAGCCGGGGCGACGTGATCACGGCCGGCGAACTGGGGTACGTCGGACGCCGGTTCGAGGCCGACGTGGTGTGGATGGACGAGCGCCCGCTCGATCCGGCGCGCCCGTATCTGATGAAGCACGCGACGCGGACGGTGACGGCCGAGATCAACCGGCCGCTCCTGCTCAATCAGATCGAGACGGTCACCGTGTCGACGTCGCGGCCCATCGTGTTCGATCGCTACCGCGACATCCGGGCCACGGGCAGCTTCATCCTGATCGATCCGGCCACCAACTTCACCTCCGGCGCGGGTATGATTATCGACGCGCTGCGCGAGGATCGCGCGGCGGCGCACAAGCCGGGCGTCGCCGAGCGCCTGGCGAGCATCGCGCGCGGCGCCGGGTCGCACGCCGAGGCGGTCGAGGCCCTCGATCGCGCGCTCGAGGATTTACTTAAGTAGTGTCCGGCTTCAGCCGGACGTCCGCGCACCGTATGACGAATTCCGCTGTCGAGATGAACGCGAAGGACGCGGGCGCGCTGATTGGCGAGACGCTCGCCGAGGCGAAGACGCCGTGCGTCACCTCGAGCTTTCAGGCCGAGGACGTCGTGCTGGTCCACCTGCTCGTGTCGGCCAGGCCAGACATCCCGGTGTTGTTCCTCGACACGTTCCATCACTTCGCGCAGACGCTCGCGTATCGCGACGAGATGGCGGCGCGCTGGAAGCTGAACCTGGTCAATCTGCGTGCACCCGAGCCGTCAGTCGGCCTGTGGCAGAAGAGCACCGACGACTGCTGCGCGCGTCACAAGGTGGGACCGCTTTTTGGCGCGCTCGAAGCGTACGACACGTGGTTCACCGGCCTGCGGCGCGAGCAGTCACCCTCGCGCGCCAACCTGCAGTACGTCGAGCCGTTTAATCTCAAGTCGGGCAAGGTCCTGCGCAAGGTGAGTCCGCTCGCGATGTGGACGACGAAAGACGTGTGGCAGTACGCCAAGGCCTACGACATACCACTCTTGCCGCTCTACGAGCTCGGCTACTCGAGCATCGGCTGCGAGCCCTGCACCTCGCTGCCGCTCGACCCGTCCGATCCGCGCTCGGGACGCTGGGCCGGCCAAAAGCTCGAGTGCGGGATTCACATACAGCCCACGAAGGCCTGACGGATCCGCGCTGTTCTCAGACCTCGGGCGACTGTTGCCATTACTTCGCGCGGCCTTTCAAGCCCTGGGCGATCGTTGGGATCTTGTAAATCGTCTTCGCGTTGTTTCTATAACCCGGCGCGAGAGCAAATTCCCCGCCATTCGGGGCGACGGCGCCAGAACCGACGACGTAGAGCGTCTTTTTGTCGGGCCCGGAAAAGGCGACGGTAATCACGCTCCGCGGCGTCGGAATAGTGCCCAAGTGTTTCCCTTCGGGGCTCATCACTTGAACGCCACCACTGGCTGTGACGTAGATACGGCCGACCGAGTCCACGGTCATGCCGTCGCCACCACCGCCTTCGAACTTTACGAAGTCCCGGCGGTTGGTGGGCGTCCCATCGGGCTGAATATCGAACCGAATAAGTCCCCCCATATTGGTCATGTAGAGCGTCTTCTCATCGGGACTCAGCATGATCCCGTTCGAGCCGGCATTCTCTCCAACACTCACAGGCTTGCCGCCGGGTTGAAGGTAGAAGGTCATTCCGCCCCCGTTGAAATAGACGGTGCCGTTCCTGCTGACGGTGAGATCGTTGAGTCGTAGCGCCGGCGAGCCGTTGATATTTTCTGCCAGAACCTTCCGATCCTTCTCAGGGTAAATGATGGCCACTTTCGTTGGCTCCGTACACGGCAGAGGGGCCCGACCCGGATCCGTACATGTTCTCTGTACCCCGATGATTCGGCCCTCGGCGTCGATGGCGATGGCGCCTGTCCCATGCGTGTCCTTCACATAGACGGAATCCCAGTCGTTTCTGTCAAGCTTGCGAATGATGCTGGGCTGTTCCTGGGCGAACAACAGTCCGCCATCGGATGTCCCCACGATACCGTCGGCATTATCGGCTCCCTGCCAGACCAGTCGCCACGTCGCGCCTGCCGCGATGACCCCGGGAATTCCCGTCACCGTCACTTCCTTCGCCTGAGACGGCTGAGGCGGCGGCGCTGGCTCTTGTGCGGCACCTCGGCCGCCCCGGGCACCCGCTGGCTGCTGTTGCTGTGGGGCTGCCTGAACCAAGACCAGAGACGCTGCCAGAAGACACCATATGGTCATCACCATCGTTTTCAATTTCATAGATCCTCCAGTGGGCTCTCGGCCAACGCCAAAACCCAAAGCGCGTGTCGGCGGGCCAGTTCAGGGCTCGACGCCGGCCTCCATCTCGCCGTCCCAGCGCGCGGTAGACGCCACGTGGATCCCCACCTGATCGAGCAGGCGCGCCGCCGACCACGTGACGATGTCGTCCACGGTCTGGGGACGGGTGTAGTAAGCGGGCATGGGCGGGCAGATCACCGCGCCCATCCGCGACAGCTTGAGCATGTTCTCGAGATGGATGTCGCTCAAGGGCGCTTCGCGGACGGCGAGCACGAGCTTGCGACGCTCTTTGAGGATGACGTCGGCCGCGCGGTGGATGAGCGTGTCGCCGAAGCCGTGGGCGATGGCCGCCAGCGTGCGCATGCTGCACGGCACGACGATCATGCCGTCGGTCAGAAACGATCCGCTCGCGATCGCCGCGCCCTGGTCGGTCGGCGCGTAGACGCACGTCGCCAGCCGCTGCACATCCTCGGGCGCAAACGACGTTTCGTGGACGAGGGTCCGCGCCGCCCACTTGCTCATCACCAGGTGCGTCTCGACGTCGGTCTCCTGCAGCATTTGCAGGAGCCGCACGCCGATGAGGGTGCCGGTGGCGCCGGTCATCGCGACAATCAGCCGCCGAGGTGCCTCCATCGCTGGCCATCCTACCATCGCCCCGCGCGAGGGGTGGGAAAAGGGCGCCACCCGGGTGGCCCAGGAATATGCTGGATTGGGACAATCGCTGGATCCGGCACACCATTCCCAGATGGTATAGTCTCAAGGATTTCGGGGAGGAACCCTATGAAGGCCAGCTTGCTCCGCACCACGTTGACGGCAGTCATTATCGCCCTTGGAGCCCCGCCGGCGTTCGCGCAGGTCGACATCAGCGGCGACTGGGCCTCGCGGAACCACGAGGACCAGCCCCACCGCGGGCCGGGCGCCGAGTTGGGTGACTACACGGGGCTGCCGATTAACGAAGCCGCCCGCCAGAAGGCGACGCACTGGGACGCGTCGATCCTCTCGTTGCCGGAGCGGATGGCACAGCCGCATCCGGGCGCGTACTTCATGAGGGGCCCCGGGCCCAACCTGCGCATCACCAAGCGCATCGACCCGGTCAGCCAGGTGCTCGTCGCCTACACGATTGAGGCCCCCTTCGGGCGAGCCGACCGGATTATCTGGATGGATGGCCGGCCCCGTCCCTCGGAGCACGCCGAGCACACGTGGCAGGGCTTTTCCACCGGCAAGGTGGACGGCAACCGGCTCACGATCACGACGACGCACTTGAAGTACGGCGTGATTCAAAGGAACGGCGTGCCCGCCAGCCCCAAGGCGACCCTGACGGAGCACTTCCTGCGCCACGGCGACGAGCTCACGCTCGCGGTCATCGTGCACGACCCGGTCTACCTCGATGAGCCCTTCATCCGGACGAGCAGCTGGGTGCGATCGTCGAACGTCAACCCCGACCAGCGCTGGGTCTTCGAGGTCGTCGACGAGATCGCGGGCCACAGGCCCGGCTACGTCCCGCACTACCCCTTCGGCACCAAGCAGGAGGAGTTCGGGCAGAAGCACGGCCTGCCGTTCGAGGCGACGCAGGGCGGCAAGGCCACCATCTACCCGGAGTACGAGCTCAAGCTTCGCGAGCTGCTGCGGCAGATGGCGACGCCGCGGCCGGCGGCGCCGGCACCTTCACGATAGAGCGCCTGGAGGCCATGCTATGAGCGCGACGCTTCGATTGCCCCGACGGGGATCGTTCGGGCTCCGTCTTCTCTTCCTCATCATCCTCCCAGGGGTCGCGCTGCTGTCGATGCCGGTGGCGTTCGGCCAGCAGCACGTCAGCACGATCAGCCTCGAGCCGGGCGAAACGCTCGTCGTCGACGGCATCGAAGTGTTGCCGGTCCAGGGGAAGATCTACATGCTGGTCGGCGGGGGCGCCAACGTCACCGTGCAGATCGGCGAGGAAGGCGTCGTGGTGGTGGATACGGGCGCGGCGGGCCAGAGCAAGCGGATTATCACGGCTATCCGCCGCCTGACCAACAAACCGATCCGGACGATCGTCAACACCAGCGCCGATCCGGATCACGTCGCCGGCAACGCCGCCTTTGTCGAAGCCGCGGGTGGGCCCCGAGGACCCGGCACCGCCACTCCGCTCGGCCCGAACGCCGGAGCGGAAATGATCTCGACCGAAGAGGCGTACAACCGGATGCTCAACGGCGGCCCGGGGCGCCCCGAGATGCTCGGCGACGCCCTGCCGCGCTCGACGTTCTTCACGCCGCGGAAGGATATCTACTCCAACGGCGAGGGGATCGCGCTGCTCTTCCAACCGAGAGCCCACACCGACGGCGATCTCCTGGTGCACTTCCGCGGATCGGACGTGGTCGCCGCCGGCGACGTGTTCAACACGACCAGCTACCCGGCGATCGACACGGCGCAGCGCGGGAGCATCAACGGCGTCATCGCCGCGCTGAACACGCTCATCGAGGTGACGATTCCCGAGCGGAACCAGATGGGCGGGACGCGCGTGATTCCAGGCCACGGGCGCATCAGCAACGAAGCCGACCTGGTCGACTACCGCGACATGCTCACGATCATTCGCGATCGCATCCGCGACGCGGTGGGCAAGGGGATGACGCTCGAGCAGGTGAAGGCGGCCCGGTTCTCTCTTGAGTACGACGGCCTCTACGGCGCCACGACCGGCCCGTGGACGACGGACATGTTCACCGAGGCGATCTTCCGCGAAATGACCGCCTTGCGGCCGGCGCCGCCTCAGCGCGGGGCCACGCCTCAACGCGGAACGACACCTCAGCGAGGGACCACACCTCAGAGGGGAGCGACACGATGAACCGCACACGTGCTCTCACCGGAGCGGTGCTCGTCGCGGGCGTCCTCGGTGCCGTCACATCGGCCGCGCCCCAGGCGCCCCAGGCACCGGCGGGCCGCGGTCAGGCGCCGGCGGCGACGCCGCGCTCGGTGGCGCCGACCGATTTCACGGGAAACTGGGTGAGCGTCATCACCGAGGACTGGCGCTTCCGCATGGTCGCGCCCCCCGTCGGCGACGTCGGCAGCGTGCCCGTGAGCAACGAGGGCCGCATGACGACTCAGTCGTTCGATCCGGCTCGTGACGTCGCAGCCGGCGAACAGTGCAAGGCGTACGGCGCGGCCGGCATCATGCGCATGCCGACGCGGCTCCGCATCTCCTGGGAAAACGACACGACGCTGAAGGTGGAGACCGACGCGGGCACACAAGTGCGCCTCTTTCAGTTCGGCAATGTGCCCGCCCCCGCGGGCGGGCCGCAGTGGCAAGGCCACTCGGTGGCGCGGTGGGAAACCATGGCCGAGGGCCAGGGCCAGCCGGGCGGCGGCGGCGGCCGCGGTGGCGCGCCGGCCTTGAGCGGCGCCCTGCGCGTGGTGACCACGAACCTTCGCCCAGCGTACCTGCAGCGGAACGGCGTCCCCTATAGCAGCCGGACCGTTCTGACCGAATCCTTCGATGTCGTCAGCGACAACGCCGATCGGTGGCTCATCCTGACCACGGCGGTGACCGATCCGGTGAACCTGGCGCAGCCGTACACGACGACCACGCACTTCAAGAAGGAACCCGACGGCTCGAAGTGGAGCCCTCGGCCGTGCGAGGTCAGCCAGCCCATCAGGGGCCGCGGCTGATTCCATTCTGACTGCTACCTAGACGCCTCAAGCGCGTCGTTCCACTTCGGCAGGATCTCCACGCGCGCCGCCGAGCGGAACACCATCAGAAACTGCTTGCCGTCCGGCGTCTGATCGAAGTTGCGACGCAGGTTCGGCTGCACGAACCCCGAGATCGGCAGCTCTCGAGGCCGGCCGAACATCACGAGTCCGTTCTGGAAGGTGACGGCGAACATGCGCTGGCCGGTCTGATAGTAAATCTCCGTGAGGTCGCCGGTCGACACATATCGCGCATCGCGCCCAGCCTCGACGACGGTCTTGCGTTCGGCGCCGCCGAGCGACTGGACGACGATTCGGACCTTGTCCCAGCTGGCGGCAAGCGCGGTCTTCGCATCGATCAGCGTGAACAAGACGGCGTTTCCGCCGGGCAGCATCTGTGGGCCGTAGGCCAGCTCGCCGTCCTTGACGGTGACGATCGTCTCCGCCGTTCCGCCGCTTGCCGGCACGCGCAGGATGCCCTTCGGCCCCTGACCGACGAGGAGCGTGTCGTTCGACGCCCAGCTCATGCCGAACGGATTGTCGGCCTCGCCGATGGTCGTCGCGGCGCCGCCGCTCACGGCGATGCGCTTGAGCATCCGATCGGCGCCAGACCAAAACGCCATCGAGCGGCCATCCGGAGAAAAGACGGGGCTCGAGACGCCCTGCGCGATCGCGGTTCCCGCAATCTCGACCGGCTGACCGTCACCGACGGTCCTCATGAACAGTCGCGCGTTCGCGACGTACGCGAACCGCGTGCCGTCGGGCGACATGGCCACGACCTGCCGGTCGGCATTCGTGAAGGCCTGATCTACGGGCAGCGTGATCCCTTGAGATCGAGGCGTCTGCGCCGCGATGGTCGCGACGAGGGTGCAGATGAGCAACGCAGGTGCGAGTCGGCGCGTAGGAGTCCTCCGCGGAGACCGAGTTAATCGCGCATCAGGCGAACACACGGAATTATACGAGGCAATGGCTGCAACGCTACGGTGAGGCTGGGTTGCGGAAACTGCCATCCCTGACGCCGATTCTTCGATAAGGACCGACAGCACGGGCGGAAATCTGAAGTCTCAAGCCTGAAGTCTCAAGTGTGAACGGTCGGCGATCCGACTAACGGCCGACGAGGCGCAGGCGAACCCCTCCATTGACGAGCCGCGGCGAGCCGATCGTCGTCGGCAGCGTGCCCACGAAATACTCCCGATCGAACAGATTCTGCACCCCGAAGAACACGTCAACGTTCCGCACGATCGTGCGCGACACCGCCAGATCGACCGTTGTGTAACCCGGTAGGCCGGGATCCGAATACCCCGGCACAATTCGCGCGTTCTGATCGTCGTCAAACTGGCGGCCGATCATCTGCACGCCGAGCGAGACGCTGGCAAAGCGGGGATTCGCGTACGCCGCGTGGATCGACCCGCGGTGCCTGGGAACCTGCGCCAGGGTCTTGCCGACAAGCGCCGGACTCGCCGCAGCCTCCTCGACGGTCGCGCGGTCGAAGAGGTACCCGCCGCTCACACGCCAGAACGAGCCGAGCCGGTACTCGACCGAATTCTGAACCCCCCAGATGCGCGTGCGGCCCAGGTTCTGCCGCTGCTGCGTCGTGAGCGCCGGGGTCGTGCTGATAGTGACATTCGAGACCGGGTTCTCCACCCGATTCTCGAACCAGGTCGTGCGTACCGTCAGGTTGGCCCAGGGCGTCACGGTGACACCAGCTTCGCCACCCTTCAGGCGCTCGGGCCCGAGTTGATCGTTGGCGCGTGTGAGCACCGCGCCCACCCGGAACTGCCGGTACAGCTCGTTGAGCGTCGGCGCGCGGAAGCCCGAGCCCACGCTGCCCCACACGCTGACGCGATCCGATACGCGATAGAGGGCGCCCACCCGCGGGCTGACGACCGTGTCGTCCCGCTCCGGCAGGAACAAATTATTGTTCGCCGTCGGCGTCCCTGAGGGAAAGTTCGTCTCTAGGTTGTGCGCGTCGTAGTTGCGCCAGCGATCGAGGCGCGCGCTCACCGTCACGGCCAACGCCGGCAGCACCGTGACGATGTCCTGCACGAACGCCCCCACGCTTTTCTGCGTGCCGCCCGACACGCGTTCGAGCGTCACCGCCGTGCCGGTTGTCGTGTCGAGCGCCCGTTCCTCGCTGTCGCCGTCCACCCAGCGCCAGTCGGTGCCGATCTGCACATCGTGACTGGAGCCAAACGCGCGGGACCATTGCACCATGCCGCCAACGCCCCTGGTCGGCACCTTCTGGAGCAGCGTCATGCGCCCGATGCTTCGGAGAGGCGTCGCGGGCGGCACCGCCAGGAAGTTGCTGTGGAAGGTCTCGAAGTCGGTGAAGACGCGCGCCTGCAGATCGCTCTGGTCCGGCAGCAGGAGGCGCACGCCGGCGCTCGCCGAGTTCCATCGCGTGTCGTTGGCCTCCCCGGGGCGGTTGGGGTCGGTGGTGCTGGCCTTGGCGTTCTGCCGGCTCTCGCGGAAGCGGCCGGCCCGCAGGAACCCGTTCACACCGGGCCTGGGCGTGTACTCGAGCTTCAGATTCACGTTGCTGAACTCGACGGTGGCCTTGTTGTCGACGAGCCCGCGCTCGTTTGCCACCACGATCGGGAAGCCGTCAGTGTCGAACACGCTGCCGTCAAGCGTCGCGCCGAGGTTGCCCCAGACATCGCTCGCCAAGAAATCGAACTTCCGACTGTGGTTGTTGCCGTACTGAGGGCTCAACTCGAGCGTCCGCCGCGAGGGCCGGCTCGGGACGATGTTAATGACGCCGCCCATCGCGTAGTTGCCGTACAGGCTCGAGCTCGACCCCTCCACGATTTCGATGCGGTCGGTGTTGTCGAGCGGCACGCGCGTCCAGTACACCCAGCCGCCGAACGGATCGTTGAACGGCATGCCGTCGAGAAGGACCAAGGTGCGGCTGACGCCGCTCGGACCGATGCCGCGCAGCGACACGCCCTGCGACGTGGGATGGGACGACAGGCTGCTCGTCCGGCGGAACAAGCTGAACGTCGGTACCTGACGCAGGACATCGTCGGCCACGACGGCCGGCGACTGCGCGATCTCGTCGCGGCCGATGATCTGCACGCTCGCGGGCACGTCGGCGACCGACTGCTCGCTGCGCGTCGGCGTCACGGTCACCGTTTCGAGGAGCGGCGCCACGGCGAGTACGATCGTCAGGTCGCGTCCGCGGTCCGCGTCGGTCACGCGCCGGCTTTCCTCCTTGAAACCGCCGGCACGAACGATCAAGGTGAGTTCGCCGCTTCCAGAAGGCTCGACAGTGAACCGGCCGTCCGGACCGGTCACCATCTGCCGATCGGCACCCGCCGCCGTGCGCACAACCACCACCGCGCTCGGCACGGCGGCGCCGCTCGCGTCACGCACGACACCGCTAAAGGAGTTTGCTTGAGCGGCCGCCAACAAGGCGCCCACCAGGATCCACGTAGTCACGGCTGCAGATTATAGGCCCTCAACCGGTGTTCGAGGCGAAATTGCAGCGGATCTGGACCCTGGCTTTGGTAATATACCGACGCGGGAATCGTGTAGAGATGAGCCTCCGATCTGTTGCCGTCATCGCCTTGGTGATTCCTCTGGGACTGGACCTTTACATAACGGTCTCAGCGGACAATCCTCTCACCGCCGCACCTCTCTCCGCCGCAACGATCGAACTGGAGCAGCGGCCGTCGAACGCCTTGGTGATTCCCCTGGGACTGGACCTCTACATGCCGGTCCCAGCGGACAATCCCCTCACCGCCGAAAAGATCGACCTGGGGCAGCGGCTGTTCAACGACCGGCGCCTCTCGCGTGATGGTTCAATCTCGTGCCAGTCATGCCACGAGCCCGCGCGCGCGTTTTCCGATGGTCGCGCCGCGCCCGTGGGCGTCTTCGGGCGCACGGGAAACCGCAACTCGCCGGCGCTCATCAATCGTGGCTACGGGCGCACGTTCTTCTGGGACGGCCGCAGTCCATCGCTCGAAGATCAAGTGCTCAAACCGATCCAGGACCCGAGAGAAATGGATCTCACGCTGGACCAAGCCGCCGCGCGTGTCGGTCTCGATGCCGTGACGATCTCGCGAGCGTTGGCGAGCTATGTCCGCAGCATTCTGTCCGGCGATTCGCCCTACGATCGGTTCGTGAACGGCGATCGCAGCGCCTTGTCGGCCGACGAGCAGCGAGGGCTTCAGGTCTTTCGCGGGAAAGGCGACTGCGAGGTCTGTCACGCCGGCCCGACTTTTTCCGACGAGGAGCTCCACAACACCGGCATCGCGTGGCGCCCTTCGACACGTTCAGGGCAGGGGGGTGCGCTCGCCGACCGGGGTGCCGGTCAGGGTAACTTCAAGACGCCGACGCTCCGCGAGGTCGCGCGCACCGCACCCTACATGCACGACGGCAGCCTGCAAACCTTGGAAGGGGTCGTGGACTTCTACGACCGCGGTGGCCGGCCCAACCCCAACATCGATCCCGAGCCTCACCCGCTCCGTCTCTCGGTCGAAGAGAAGCAGGCGCTTGTCGCGTTCCTGAAGTCGCTCTCGGGCACGATCCGCGAGGGTCGGCCGTAGGAGCGAAAGCGGCCTCGCCGAAGGCTCTCAGGCCACCTCCGCGAAGACGCCAGCCACTCATCCCTGCTAGTTGGTCGCCGCAGGCGGCTTCGACTGAATCGTCTTCAGATTTTCGGCGAACGTCTGAATCGGGCCGTGGACGGGAACGGCCTTGTCGACCCTCAGCTTCCGATCCGCGACATTCTGCCTGTAGTTGTCTCCCCACGGATGCTGGATCCACCCGGCGTCGTACAGGTCGGCTTGAATCAGCATCCGATCGCGCGGGACGTAGCCAATAAGCAGCGTCCCCGCGTGGATGTTGTCCTTCACGTGATAGAGCTGCAGCTCCATCGAGCGGTCCTTGAGCGTCAGCGTGTCGTCTACGGTCTCGATCTCGAGCGGTTTCGGGTTCTTCGCGAGCGCATCCGAAACGATGGTGTGCGGGCGCTCGACGAGCCACTTGAAGAACTCTTCGTTCCCCTTGTGGGTGATGATGGTCAGCCCTTCGGCAACCGCCACACGCAGACCACCCGAGTGATCGAAGTGGTGATGCGACACGATGGCGTGCGTGAGCGGCTTGGGGCTGAGCGTCCTGGCCTTGGCGATGACGGCCGACGATCGCACGTCGTTCTGCGGCACTTCGAAGAGCACCAGGTGGTCGTCGAACTCGAACACGATGCTGCGATGGTTGCCCGATCCGGCGAGCCACCAGATCCCGCGGCCGACCTGCTGCGCGTCGACGGTTGCCGGTGCAATGGCCGGCGGCACGGCCGCTGACTTCACCGCATCGGGCGCGGCGAGATCGCCGGCGTCGCCATCGATCGTGTTCTTCGACACCTCGATGTCGGCCTGCACGTACTTGTCGATCTTCGTCGTCAGCCGCTTCGGCAGCTTCAGGCCGCTCACCTCTTCGTAGTTGGAGAAGGTCGTCTCGATTGCGACGTCACCCAGATTGTTGTGATAGCTCATGGAGACGACGCGGGTCGGGAGCTTTGTGATGCCGTCGATGGCCAGCGTCACGACATCGCCCTTGGCCGTTGTCACGTCAACGACCTGCTCGATGCCCAACTGGTGCAGGTTCCCGACTTTCGCGCCCGGATCGAGGGCTGCGCGAACGGCGGTGATTGGATGGTGCAGCATCTCGAGGCGCCGGTCGCGCGCCACCATCTCCGCGACTCGAGCCGCCATGGCGTCGGGCGCCACGTTGAACCCGACGTCGCCGTCGATGCCGAAGTTCTGCCGCTGGACCGTGGCGGCCGCAAACGGGAACTGCGCCGTTCGAACCTGCTCGAGCCGCATCCGCCCGTTTGCCGGATCGGTCGTCCGCTTGAACTCGGTCACCTTCCAGACCCTCAGCTCGGCGTCCGGCGTCAGGTTTTGCCCGACGTTGGGGTTCGTCCCTTCGCCTTCGATCGTCAGCGTCTTGACCGCCTGGACGCGGTCCCTGCCGCCCAACGCCTCGGCGGCGTCGTTCACTACCTGCATTTCCGGCGGTGTCTGCGTGCAGGCGCCCGCGAGCGCAACGGCCAAGGCGATCAGCATCTTCTTCATATGGTGCGCTCCCGATTCAGGTCCGCCTCAAGGCGGACCCTGCGGCTGTCGAGAAGCAGTGTCCGCCTTCAGGCGGACCCAGCAAATTCGATGCGGAGTATGGGTGGCGGTGGACCACGTGTCAAGTTAGGCTATGCCCATGAAAGCGATTCGCGTGCACGCGTTCGGCGGACCGGAGGTTCTGAAGTACGAAGACGTCCCTGAGCCGACACCGAAGCCGGGCGAGGCCGTCGTGAAGATCGACGCCGCAGGCGTGAACTTCATCGATATCTATCAAAGGACCGGTACCTACAAGGCTTCTCTGCCGCTGACGCTCGGACAGGAAGGGGCCGGCACGATCACCAAGGTCGGCGCCGACACAGCTGGCGTCCAGGTCGGCGACCGCGTGGCCTGGGCCGGCGTGGTTGGCAGCTACGCCGAAAGCAACGCCGTTCCCGTGGATCGGCTCGTGCCGCTGCCGCAAGGCGTCACCACCAAACAAGGCGCGGCGACGATGCTGCAGGGGATAACGGCGCACTATCTCGCGTGCTCGACCTACCCACTGAAGTCGGGCGACACCTGCCTGGTGCACGCGGGGGCCGGCGGCGTCGGCCTGCTGCTGACGCAGATTGCGAAGCTGCGAGGCGCGCGGGTGATCGCGACGGTCTCGACCGAAGAGAAAGCCGCGCTCTCGCGCGGCGCGGGCGCCGATGAAGTCGTGCTGTACACGAGCCAGGATTTCGAGGAGGCGGTCAGGCAGTTCACCGGCGGGAAGGGCGTGCAGGTCGTCTACGAGTCGGTGGGCCAGACGACGTTTGCCAAGAGCCTGAATTCGCTGGCGCCTCGC
>MELA01000147.1 GCA_001767495.1 Acidobacteria bacterium RIFCSPLOWO2_12_FULL_65_11
CTCTTTTTTCTAACGAGGCCCTGCCTCAGACCGTGCCCCTCTCTCCGAACCGTACGCAACATGCTCGACGGTCTGAGGCAGGGCCTCGTTAGTTCTTCTTCTTCAACAGAGTCTTCAGCTCTGCAAATGACTCAATGGTGACGTCGGCCTTCGACGGTCCCAGGTCCACGAAGCCCGTGTACTTGATCGTCTTGAAGCCTCTGTCGTGGGCCGGGTTGATGTCGGTCGACGGCTTGTCGCCCACCATCGCCGCCTCCTGAGGCTCGATCCCCCGCTCTCGGAGCTCCTGGGCCAGCACGTCGTAGAGCGTCCCGTCCTCTTTCGTGTATCCCTTGTATCTCGGGTCGACCGTGCTGGATTCCAGATTGATCTTGCCCTGAGGGGTCACGAGCTCCTTGAAGTATTTGACGAGACCCTTGCCCTTTAGAAACTTGGACACGATGTCGGTGCCGACCGGGCCCAGGGTCTTCTTCATCTCGGATACAACCTGCAGCTCGATGCCCTGCGCCTGAAGGTGCTCCAGGGCATCGACCAGGCCTTCGCCGATGTCGAGCAGTTCCTGCTCCTTCTTGCTGAAGAGCTCGATGGCCTCTTGCTCGCCGCCGAGCACGAAACGGTGGATTTCGTCTCGATGCCCTTCCTTGACCCCGCCGTAGCTGCCGTACTTCTCCTTGAGGATCCTGTACTTCCTGATCCTGTCGGGGATGAGCTCAGGCTTCCCCAGCTCCTTGTAGATCTCACCGAACAGCAGCGGGTTTCTCAGCCCTCCGGGCTCCATAATGCATTGCCCGAAGTCGAACCCGACCCATTTGACGTCCATAACTCCTCAAGGTCCGGCTCAAGCCGGACACTACGGCAGTCCGGCTCAAGCCGGACGCTACGACGCGCGCCTGACGACCTCGACGATGCCGTTGTCGCCGTCCACGCGGATGATGTCGCCATTCCTGATCGAGTTGGTGGCCTTCCACGTGCCGACGACTGCGGCAATGCCATATTCGCGCGCCGCGATGGCCGCGTGCGTCAGCATGCCGCCCGTATCGGTGACGACGGCAGAGATCTTGAGAAAGAGCGGCGTCCACGCGGTGCCGGTGTAGGGACAGACCAGGATCTCGCCGGCCTGCAGGCTCGGGAAGTCCTCGAAGTTCATGATCACCCGGGCCGGCCCTTCGACCTTGCCGGGCGCCCCGGGGAACCCTTCGAGCCGTTCGACCACTTCCTTCTCGCCCTTTGGATGCAGCACGTCGTCGATGATGCCAAAGACTTTGATGGCGATCGGATCGGTCATCGTTTGGGGGACGGCGCCCACCGTGAGCGGCGCGTCGGCGTCGGCCGCGTTCTGCGCGCGGTCCTGCTTCCGCTCCTCCACGAGGACCGGCGTCAGCGTCTGGTAGTGATGCGCGCCGATCTTTTCGCTGCGGATCAAGTCGCTCAGGATCTCGACCAGTTCGTGGTACGTCAGGTAGAACACGTCCTCCGGCTGCGCGAGCAGGCCGAGCTTGCGGAGACGCCGGCCGGCGGCCATCAGGGAATAATGGAGCGCGGCCGTGCAGCCCTGGTCGATGTAGAACCCGTGGTCCTCCTGGTAGGCGTAAATCTGCTGGGCCACCTTGAGGAACCGGCGGAACTCCTTCATCGCCTTTTCGTCGAACTTCTTCTCGCGCTGAAGCTTGGCCTCGAACGCCTTAATGGCGTCGTTCCGCTTCTTGATGACGTCGGCCCGCGCCTTGTCGAAGTTCCAGCCGTCGTCCATCCGCCGGAAATAGCTCTTGATGGTGTCGAGCACCGGCCCCGGATCTTCCTTCCAGGTCGGGAAGAGGACGTCGAGATGGGCGGCCGAGATGCGGTTGCCGTAGGTATTGAGGAACGCCGTGAACCGCTTCAGCCAGCTCTTGCCGGCGGGCTTTTTCTCGAGCGCCTTCATCAGGGCGTCGCCCTGCGTCTTGAGGAACAGCGCCTTGAGGCCCGTCTGGGCCGCCAGCTGCGCCAGCTTCCAGAGCTCCTCGTCGGTCTTGGCCGGCATACCCTCGAAGCCCTTGAGCAGGGTGACGAAGTCCTTTTCCGCGAGGCCAAGGTTCTTGCAGTAGGCTTCGAACTCCAGATAGAGCCCGTCGGCCGGGTACATCAGGATGAAATGGATTTCCCAGGCGCGCTGGTTCATCTGCTCGGCTTTCTTGACGTGCGCGAGCAGTTTGGCGATCGGAAGGCTGTCGGCTTTGTCGATCTGAAGCGCCTTGATGTTCCTGACGATCTCGTTGATGTACTTCCGGTAGTACTCCGGCCAGTGGTCCTTGTTCCATTCGAGGAGCTTGCCGAACTTCTTCGCGCGCTCGCCGATTTCCTTCGGGTCGTCGATCAACGTGAAGCCCAGATAGACTCGCCCTTTGTGGATCTTCACGAAGGCGCCCTTGCTGGGCGGCAGCTGGGTCTGATCGGCCGCGACGTGGTAGCCCCACGCGTGATGCTTCTGGATCGTCGTCATGCCCATCGGCGAGATGGGATAGGGCTGGTGCAGATCGTCTCTGAACCAGAACAGCTCCTTGTCGATCTCGGGCCGCAGCGTCCGCATGGCGGAGATGCTTCGGTCCGTGGACACCCCTGCATTTTTGCTCATTGCGTCACTTCTTTTTCTTTTTCGATGTTGTTTTCACAGCCGTCGTTTTCTTGACCGCCTTCTTCTTCGCCGACTTCTTCGCGGCCTTCTTTTTCCCCGGGGCCGACTTTTTCGCCGGCGCCTTCTTGGGAGCTCTTGGCGGCGTCACCGCAGAAGTCTTGGCTGGCGCTTGAGCGTGCGGAGTCTCTTCGAGCCCGCGAATCTTGCGGGTCTGCAGAATGTAAAGGATTTTATCTTGGAAGGCCCATTCGACGTCAACGTTGAAGCCGAAGTGCTTCTCGATGCGCTTGCCGACGGTGCCGATCTCGACGGCCTCTTTGTCCGAAATGCTGGGCACATGGGCGCGGTCGGGCGGCACGTGCTTCTCCGCACGCCCCGCCCCGCTGTCATCCATCGTCACCATCACCGTCTTTTCGACGATGCGCTTTTGCTTGATGGCGAGGGTGGCTTTGTCGAGAGCGAAGAAGTCGTTCATGGACTTGCCCGACACGACCGATTCGCCCAGTCCCCAGTTGGACTCGATGACCATCTCGCCGAGGTTCTTGGTGATCGGATTGGCGCTGAAGAACACGCCGGCGCTGTAGGAGTCGACCATCAGCTGCACGATCGGCGCGATGACGCCGTCCTGGTGTGCGAGCTTCTGTCGAAAGCGGGCGAAGGCCGCCCGTGCGGTCCACAGCGACGACCAGCACTCGCGGACTTTCTCGAGCACCTGATCTTCGCCCACCACGTAGTGGTAGGTGTCCATCATGCCCGGGAAGGACGAGACGGGAGAGTGCTTGACGGCCACCGACGAGCGCACGGCGACGTAGCGCTGCGCCTTGGTCACCAGGTGCGTGTAGCGCGTGCGGATCTCCTGATCGAGATCCCCCGGTATCGTCGCCGCCGCGATGAGCGCCCGGATCTGTCCGGTCCGCTCTTCCACGCCCAGGTAGTCCTCGAAATTGAGGGTGGCGGCGATGGCGGCGATCTTCTGTTTCAGCCCGTTGACCTCGATGACCCTGGTCAGCGCGTCGCCGGTCACACAGAAGCCGCCCGGCACGCGGATGCCGGCGCGGGTCAGCTCGCCGAGGCCGGCGGCCTTGCCGCCGCATCGCTCGGTATCTGTCAGTTTGATTTCCTCGAACGGTAGAACAAGTGTGCTCATGATTTTTCCAAAGACAAGGGGATCAGCAAATGGCGATTATCCCTGCGGCGAAGGGCTTGTCAAGGCCGGGCGCTCGTACCCGGGACACCGGAGGACCGGCAGACGCGGATACTTCGGGAACGCGGGATCGCTGGCCGAGCGCTCGCAGCAGTAGAAGACGGCGCGGGCGGACGGGACCCGCCTCGCGTGCGTGCAATCCGCACAAAGCCCCGCAATGTCACGCTCGGCCGGGTCTGAACTGCTCACTTGTAAGTCTCAAGTTTGAACGTGCTTTACTCGGTGTTATCCCCCGCTTCGACATCTCAGCGTCGATATCGAGTGCCGTCCGCCTGCCGGAGACGCCGCCAGGCACCGTCCAGAAGACCTCGAATTCCAAGCCGTCGGGATCCTTGGCGTACAGCGACAGGCTCGTGCCGTGATTCGACGAGCCGACCAGCGCACCGACCTCCATCAGCCGTTGCTGCGCGCGCGCCAGGTCCCGGAGATCGGCGACTTCCCACGCCGAATGATAAATGCGCGCGACCCGTTCGTCGGGCGGCAAGGCGCCGGGCTGCTCGAACAGGCCGAGATCGTGGTCGTCAGGGTTGCCGGGGATCTTCAGAAAGGCGGCGCCGGGCCGTTGCCTGCTGACCTCGAGACCGAGCACGTCGCAGTAAAAACGGACGCTCCGCTCGACGTTCGACACCCACAGCACGATGTGCTGCATCCGCGCGATCCCGAGGCCCTTTGCCGCTGTACCCATCGTGAAAATCTCCTCCGCGCCGGTCATTATGCTCTACCCAGACAGCTCCTGGCGCGCACTCGCCAAGATGGCCACGAGTGCGGGGTGGCTCATGCGGCGCTCGACCGAGATGGCGTAATACCGCACGCGGACCTCATCGATCTGGCCGATCCGCCGGACGCCGTACTGGCGCGTCACGTCGTGCGCGATGGCGCTCGGCACCGGAAACAGCGCCCACCCGTTCTCGCCGACGACTTTGAGCAGCGTGCTGTCGTCGAATTCGCCGAGCACCACCGGGTGGATGTTCTGCTCGTGGAACCAGTCGTCGAGCGCGCGCCGCAGCGCCGACGTCTCAGTGGGCATGAGCACCGGCGCCCCCTCGAGCGATTGTGGAAACCCCTCACCATACCGTGTCGCGAGGGCTTCGGTCCCGAAGAAGGACACGCCACACTCCCCAAGCAGATGGCTGAACGCACGGATCTTCGCGGTCGGCGCCACGGGCGTGTCGGCCACCACTACATCGAGGCGGTGTACGGCCAGATCGGCCAGCAGCCGCTCGGTCTGACCCTCACGGCAGACCAATCGCACCGGTTCCGGCATGTTCAACACGTGCTGCAACAGGCGGTAGACAACCAACTTCGGAACGAAGTTGGCGATCCCCACCGCCAGCCGGAGCGGCCGGCTGGCGGGTCGGCCCTTCAGCGTTTCCTGGAGCTCCCGCCCGATCGCAAAGATCTCGTCGGCGTACCGAAAGACCGTCTGTCCCATCTCGGTGAGGACCATCCGGCGGCCCGAACGCAGAAACAGCTTCTCGCCGAGCGTATCTTCGAGCGTCTTGAGCTGGCCACTGATGGTCGGCTGCGCCAGGCCGAGCTGCTTACTGGCGCGGGCGACGGTGCCCTCGCGCGCGACCGTCCAGAAGTACAGCAGGTGGTGGTAGTTAAGCCATTCCATGGTTTTTCCGATGTATGCCTTCCAAACATTCTATTTGTGGATGCTATCAAGAATGCGGTATTTTCCCTGTCTCGACGGCACGCTGACAACCGCGTCAGAGCCTCGGCAGTCACCGCACAACCAATCAGGAAGAAGGGATTCTATGGCACAGCAAAGAACCGTGGACGTTCACAATCACCTCTACCCCAAGGAATATCTGGACTTTTTGGCCGGCCGCAAGGGTAAACAGCACCGCGCCGAGCAGACCGGGCCCAACAGCTACCTGCTGTGGGACGAGGACGTCATCATCGCGCACATCGACCGCGCCGGTCACTACGACCCGGTCCAGCGGATCGCAGACCTCGACAAGGCTGGTCTCGACACGCAGGTCATGAGCAAGACGATTCCCGACCCCTCGGTGCTGCCGCGCGACGAAGGCATCTACTGGTCGACGAAGGTCAACGACCACTACGCCGAGGTCTGCGCGAAGTATCCGCACCGCCTGTACTCGATGGCGTGCCTTCCCTACCAGGACGTGGACGCGGCATGCAAGGAGCTCGAGCGCTGCATCAAGCTTGGGGTCAAGGGCATCCAGATGTTCTCGAACTGCAACGGCGAGGTCATGTGGAACATGAAGTTCGACCCCATCTTCAAGATGGCCAGTGACCACAGGCTGCCGATCCTGATGCATCCGACGACGCCCTTGACGAAGGACGCGATGAAGAAGAGCCGCATCCCGTATCAGCTCTACGGCTATACGGTGGATACGAGCCTTGCCACCGTGGCCCTCATCTTCAACGGCGTCTTCCAGCGCCACAAGAACCTCCACGTCGTGCACGCGCACCTCGGCGGCGTCGTGCCGTATCTGGTACGGCGGCTCCAGGACTCGTGGAAGGGCTACTCCAAGGAGTGGGGTCTCTCGCTCGACGAGCTCCCGGCGGACACGTACAAGAAGCGCGTCCATCCAGACACGACGTCGTTCTACCTGCCGGCCATGAAGTGCTGTCTGGAATGGGTGGGCCCGAATCAGATGGTCATCGGCACCGACTACGCGCACCGCGTGGGCGATCCGGAAGGCGCCATCAGGGCCGTCCTGGATCTCGGCAAGCAGGCGGGTCTGTCGCCCGACCAGATCGATCGGATCCTCGGCAAGAACGCTGAAGAACTGTACAACCTGCCGCCGATGCCAGAGGGCAAGGGCGCACCGAAGCGAGCGACCGCGTCGGTCTAGGGACGAGAAGCTAGGCTAGGGACTGGAGGCTGGAGGCTGGGCACGTTTCCCCTGGCCTCTAGCCTCTTTTCATTTATTCCGGAAGCGTACTCGGCGGAGCGAACAAGCTGCGCGCAACACGCCGCCCGTAGATTTTCACCACATCCTCAGAGTAAGCTGATGCGGCCCGATTTCGCGGCATTCGCCGCTTCGTCGGGGCTCGCCCGAACCTTGGAAATCGTCTTCTACTATTTGGCAGCCGCCAGCGTCGCGAGTGCGATCCTGGCTGTGACTCGCCGAAACCCCGTGCACAGCGTGCTCTGGGTGCTCGCCCTCTTCTTCCATGTCGCGGGGATTTTCCTGCTCGTCAGTGCGGCGTTCCTGGCCGCCGTGCAGATCATCGTCTATGCGGGCGCCATCCTGGTGTTCTACCTCTTCGTGCTGATGCTGCTCGACCTGCCGCGCGAGCAGGCGGGAGCGCGATTCGGCACGCATTGGCCGCTTGGAGCGGCCGCCGGGCTGATGTTTGCGGCGCTGATGTGGTACGCGAGCCAATCGGATCTCGGGCCACCGGCGGCGCCTCCCCCAGAGGGTGGCCCAGCGCTTGGAAGCCTTGCGGCCGTTGGAACCGCGCTCTTCACCGAGTTCGCGCTGCCCTTCGAGATCGCCTCGCTGATTCTTCTGGCCGCCATCGTGGGCACGATCGTGATTGCCCGGAGAAGGAGGGAGTCCTGATGGTCCCGGCGGGCGCGTGTCTGGTACTCAGCGCGGTGCTGTTCGGAATTGGCCTCATCGGGTTCCTCAGCCGACGCAACCTTATTCTTATGCTTGTCTCGGTTGAGATCATGCTCAACGCCGTCAACGTCAGCCTCGCCGGCTTCAGCCGGCAGCTGCAGGACCAACGCGGCCAGATCCTGGCCCTGTTTGTCATCGCGGTGGCGGCCGCCGAGGCGGCGGTCGGCTTGGGGCTCGTGCTCGCACTGAATCGAAACCGTCCGGGAGTCAGTGTGGAGGACCTGACCCAGCTGAAGTGGTGACGCCAGGCATGGAGTCTGTACCAGTCTTCTCAATCACGCCCCTCGTTGCGATTCTGATTTCGGCGATCGGCGCGCTCCTCATTGCCGGCACCGGGGAACGCCGCGCCAACCTGCGGGAATTCTGGTCGGTCGCCGCAGGCATTCTGCAGGTCGGCTGCGTGGCGTCGATGATTCCCGACGTCCTGGCGGGTCGCACGCCTCAGGCGATCCTCTTCAAGGTCCTTCCTGGAGTCGAGATCGCCTTTCGCGTCGACGCCTTCGGGCTGCTGTTTGCGTTGGGGGCGGCGGCGCTCTGGATCGCGGCCTCGTTCTACTCGATCGGCTACATGCGCACGCTCGAGGAGCACGCGCAGACCCGCTATTTCTCGTGCTTCGCCCTGGCGCTCACAGCCACGATGGGTGTGGCCTTCGCCGCCAACCTGTTTACGCTGTTTCTGTTCTACGAGGCGCTGACGCTCGCCACCTATCCCCTCGTGGCGCACAAGGAAACGGCGGAGGCCAGGGCCGGCGCCCGCAAGTACGTCATTTATCTCTTGGGGGCGGCCAAGCTGTTGCTCGTGCCGGCCGTCATCGTGATCTACAACGTCGCCGGCACGCTCGACTTCCGGAGCGGCGGCATCCTGCCCGCTGAGGCCGTGGCGGCGCAGCCGGGGTTGCTGTATCTCATCTTTGCGCTCTTCCTGTTTGGTTTTGCGAAGAACGCCGTCATGCCCATGCACAGCTGGCTGCCCGCCGCGATGGTGGCCCCCACGCCGGTCAGCGCGCTTCTGCATGCCGTGGCCGTGGTGAAGACGGGGGTCTTTTCCACGCTCCGGGTGTTCCTGTTCGTGTTCGGTCCCACGGCCATGCGACAGCTCGGCGCCGACAACCTCGCGCTGGGGGTTGCGGCCGTCACGATTCTCGGAGGGTCGCTGCTGGCCCTCGGCCAGGACAACATCAAGGCACGGCTAGCCTTCTCGACCGTCAGCCAGCTGTCCTACATCATCCTCGGCGGCGCGCTCCTCAACGCCAACGGCGTCCTCGGCGGCATCACGCACATCACCAACCACGCCGTCTCGAAGATCACTCTCTTCTTGTGCGCCGGCTCGATTTACGCTTCCGCGCACAAGACGGAGGTCAGTCAGATTTCCGGGCTCGCCAAGCAGATGCCGTGGACGATGGCCGCGTTTGCGATCGCGTCCCTGAGCCTGGTCGGCATTCCTCCGGCATCCGGATTCGTCTCCAAGTGGTACCTCGCGCTCGGGTCGCTCGAGGACGGGCATCCGTGGCTGCTGGTGGTGCTGCTGGCCAGTTCGCTCCTGAACGCGGCGTATCTCGGCCCCATCGTCTACAAGGCGTATTTCGAAGAGGCGCCTGACGAGGGGCACGATCACGGTCACGTCCGTGAGGTGCCATGGATGGTCGTTCCCCTGGTCGTCACGGCCGTGGGGAGCCTCCTGCTCGGTATCTATCCGGCTCCTGTCCTGAAGCTGGCCGGGATGGTGTGGCGATGAAGTTTCTCGAACGGCAGCTGGAGGATCCGGCGCGCTTGACGCGCCTGAAGCGCTGGTTCTACGCCGGTCTGGCGGTGGTTGCCCTGAGCGAAATCGCGGCGCCGTATGTCTTCCACGAGGAGCACGCAGAGTTCGCGTTCGAAAATCTTCCGGCCTGGGAATCGGTGTACGGGTTGATTTCCTGCGCCGCGATCATCATCGGGTCGAAGCTGCTCGGGAAGCTGTGGCTGATGCGTCGGGAAGACTACTATGACCGTTGAGTGGGTGCACCCAGGGCTCGTCCTGATCGTGGGCGCGTGGGTCGTGCCCTTCGTCAAGGGCAGACTCAAGCAGCTCGCCATGGTGCTGCTCCCGACCGCGGCGCTCCTGCTCTGCCTTCGCATGGAGCCGGGGACGTACGGCACGGTGGCTTTCCTTGGACAGGAGCTCGTCTTTGGCCGCGTCGATCGGCTGAGCCTGGTTTTTTCGTACGTCTTTGCGCTCCTGACGCTCATCGGGATGGTCTACGCGCTCCACGTGGACGACGACAGCCAGCACGTGGTGGCGCTCACCTACGGCGGCGCCGCCCTTGGCGCCACGTTCGCGGGAGACCTGCTGTCGCTCTTCGTGTTCTCGGAAATCATGGCCGTGTCGGCGGTGCTCCTCGTCTGGCTGCGCCGTACGCCGGCTTCCATCGCCGCCGGGTTCCGCTACCTGCTCGTCCACGTCTTCGGCGGTCTGTGCCTCCTGGCGGGCACGGTGCTCATCTGGTCCCAGACCGGCTCGATCGCCTTTGGGAGCATGTCGGCGTACGCGGGGAGCGCCGCGTTCGGGCTGATCCTGGTCGCCTTCCTCATCAATGCCGCCGTGCCGCCGCTTGGCGCCTGGCTGCCCGACGCCTACCCGGAGGCCACCGTGACGGGAGCCGTCTTCATGACGGCCTTCACCACCAAATCGGCGGTCTACTGCCTGATTCGAGGATTCGCCGGGACGGAGATTCTCGTGTGGTGGGGCGCGGCCATGGCGCTCTACGGCGTCGTGTACGCCGTCCTCGAGAACGACGCGCGGCGGCTGCTCGCGTACCACATCATCAGCCAGGTGGGCTACATGGTGTGCGGCGTGGGCATCGGCACCGAGCTCGCGATCAACGGCGCCACGGCCCACGCGTTCGCGCACATTCTCTATAAGGCGGTTCTCTTCATGGGCGCCGGCGCCGTACTCGAAGTCACCGGCCGGCGGAAGCTCGGCGAGATGGGCGGGCTCTACAAGACGATGCCCGTAACGTTGACGCTCTACATGGTCGGGGCGTTCGCCATCTCGGCGGTGCCGCTCTTCAGCGGCTTTGTCAGCAAGTCGATGGTGGTGTCCTCAGCGGCCGAGACGAGCCGCATGGGTATCTTCCTTGCCCTCACGCTGGCGTCGTCGGGGACCTTCCTCCACACGGGGCTCAAGCTTCCGTATTACATGTTCTTCGGTAAGGATTCCGGCCTGAGAGGCCACGAGCCGTCGTCGAACATGCTCGTGGGCATGGGTCTGGCGGCAGCGGCCTGCGTGATCATCGGCGTCTTCCCTTCGCTCTTGTACGAGCACCTTCCGTTTGCCGTGGAGTACGCCCCCTATACGGCGCGGCACGTCACCGACACGCTGGGGATGCTGGGCTTCACCGCGCTCGGATTTTTCCTGCTGCTCAAGCACCTGGATCCCGAGCCGAGCGTCAGCCTCGACACCGACTGGTTCTATCGCCGCGGCGTGTCGGCTGTGCTGCCGGGTCTCAATCGCGGGCTGGCCCTCATCGAGGGCGTGGTGGGGCAGGTCTACGAGGTCGTGATGCAGCGCTACGTGCTCGGCGCCGGGTCGCGGCTGCGCGATCTCGATGCTCGAGCGATCGACGCCGCAGCGGTGGGCGTCGGCCGCTACACTGAAACCTTGAGCAGGGACCTGAGAGGGACGGTCACCGGCAACGCTCAGTACTACGGGCTGGTCATGGCCGCCGGTGTGTTGGCGGCTATCGCGCTGGCGGTGTTCGGCCTGTGACGACCTACCCGATCCTCTCGGTCACGACGTTTCTGCCCCTGGTGGGAGCGGCCGCCATCTTCTTCCTGAACGAGCGGCTGGCTCGGTGGATAGCCCTGGCGACGACGCTCGCCACACTGGCTCTCTCCGTCCCGCTCTACCTGCAGTTCGACAAGGCCTCGAGCGCCCTGCAGTTTGTGGAAGTCGCGCGCTGGATTCCGTCCTGGAACGTGAGTTATGGGATGGGCGTGGACGGCATCAGCCTTCCGTTCGTCTTTCTGTCGGTGCTGATGAGCGTGCTGTGCGTGGCCGTCTCGTGGACGGCCGTTCAGACACGCGTGCGAGACTTCTACGCCGCCCTGCTGGTGTCCGAGACGGCGATGGTTGGTCTGTTCGCCGCCACGAATTTCTTCCTCTTCTACCTGTTCTGGGAGCTGATGATCGTTCCGCTGTTTCTCCTCATCGGCGTGTGGGGAGGACCCGGCCGCACCTACGCCGCCGTCAAATTCCTGATGTTTACGCTGGCCGGCAGCGTGCTGATGCTCGTCGGGCTGATCGCCCTCCTGTACCTGGGCAACACGCTGGACTTCCAGGAGCTCGCCGGGGCGACGAGGCTGAACCCGACGGCCCAGGCATGGCTCTTTGTGGCCTTTCTGGCCGCCTTCGCCGTGAAGGTGCCCATGTTCCCCGTGCACACGTGGCTGCCGGACGCTCACACCGAGGCGCCCACCGCCGGCAGCGTGATCCTTGCGGGAATTCTCCTCAAGATGGGCGCCTACGGGTTCCTGCGCATCTCTCTGCCCATCCTCCCCGATGCCGTCCAGCTCTTTCTCACGCCGATGCTGGTGCTCTCCGCGACAGCCATCGTCTATGGCGCGTACGTGACGCTGGCACAGACCGATGTCAAGCGTCTCATCGCCTATTCGAGCATCAGCCACATGGGCTTCGTGACGCTGGGGATCTTTACGCTGAACCGCAATGGTGTTGAAGGCGCGATCCTCCAGATGGTGAACCACGGGATCGTCACCGGCGCCCTCTTCCTGTGCATCGGCATGATCTACGAGCGCACGCACACACGCGAGATCGCCGATTACGGCGGCCTGGCTAAAGTCGCGCCGATCTACTCGACGTTTCTGGCGCTCTTCTGTCTGGCCGCTGCAGGATTCCCGGGGCTCAATTCCTTCGTCGGCGAGTTCCTCATCATCAGCGGCGGCTTCAAGGCCCGGGCCTGGCTCGGAGTCATGGGGGTGTGGGGCGTCGCCCTCGGCACCACGTACATCCTCTGGCTGTATTACCGCGTCGTGCTCGGCGAGGTCCGGCCGAAGCTGCGAGAGCTCCGGCTCGACCTCAACCTCCGAGAGGTGGCCACGCTGGTCCCCCTGGCGCTGCTCGTGCTCGTCATCGGTGTCTATCCGGAGATCGTCCTGAGCTTTCTTCGCGCGTCGGTGACACAGCTGCTGGGAGCGGTCTCCGGGGCGGGCACGGTGGGGCGCCTGTGACGGATCTGCTTCTCCTCCTGCCCGAGATCGTGCTGGTTGTCATGGCGCTCTCGCTCATCGTCGTCGCGCGCCGTGTCGAGCGCGCTCAGTCTGCGGCGATATTCACGGTCATCGCTGCCGCTGCCGCCATCTTCGCCGGCTGGGCGTTTTCGGGTGCTGGCCCTGCGACTGGATTCGGCGCCACCATCTCGGGCGACGGCTACGCCCAATTCTTCAACGTGCTGTTTGCCGCCAACCTGGCCCTGGCCGCGCTCCTCTCCGTGAAGCACCTCGACGCGGAGCACGTTCGGCCGGCCGAGTTCTATGCGCTGCTCTTGCTGAGCTCGACAGGCATGATGCTGGCCGCGGCGGCCACCGACCTCCTGGTGGTCTATCTCGGACTGGAGCTGATGACCCTGTGTTCGTACATCATGGTGGGGATCACGCGTGACCGATCGATCTCCAATGAGGCGGCGATCAAGTACTTCCTCCTGGCCTCCTTCGCATCGGCGCTGCTGCTCTACGGAATAAGCCTTGCCTATGGCGTCACCGGCGCCACCGATTTCCAGGCGATCGCCTCGGCGGCGTCCTCGCGCGGCCTGGCCGGGCACCCGCTCCTGCTCGTCGCCGTCGCGCTGGTGGCCGTGGGACTCGCCTTCAAGATCGCGGCGGTGCCGTTTCACGCGTGGGCCCCCGATGCCTACCAGGGGGCCAGCGCACCGGTCGCGGCCTTTCTCGCCGCGGGCTCGAAAGCTGCGGGTCTGGCGGCGCTCGGACGCGTGGGCCTCATCGCGTTTGCGCCCGAGCAGCGCGTCTGGGCGGGGATCCTGGTGGGGCTCGCGGCGCTCTCGATCGCGGGAGGGAGCTTGCTCGCGCTGTCCCAGTCCAACATGAAGCGTCTGCTGGCGTATTCCTCCATCGCGCATGCGGGATACGCGCTCTTGGGCCTGGTCTCCGGAACGCCCGACGGGATCTCCGCGACGATGACGTACTCGTTCGTGTATGCCTTCATGACGCTTGGCGCCTTCGGCGTCGTCATCGGCCTGGGCGAGCGTGGAGAAGATCTGGCGGGCTTCCGCGGCCTGGCGGCGACCGCTCCCGGGACAGCCGCGCTGATGTTGCTCTTTCTCCTGTCCTTGACCGGCATCCCGCCAACGGCGGGATTCGCCGCCAAGTTCGGCGTCATCCTGAACGCCGTGCGATCGGGCCATCTCGTGCTGGCCGTCCTGGCGGTGGTGTGCAGCGTGGTGTCGGCGTTCTTTTACCTGCGAGTGGCGGTCTACATGTATATGACCGAGCCGCAGGGTGTGGCGCCGGGACGCCTGCCGGCTGAGGTGTCGGCCGCGCTGGCCGTCGCCGCGTTTCTTACCATCATGGGCGGGATGTTTCCCGAGACGTTCACGGCGTGGACGGTGCCCCCGTCGTAGCCGTAACGTACATGTAGAATGGAACTTCCGAGAAAGGGGCCGTACGCCTGTTCGTGGGCTGCTGACTGATGAGTGAATACCTCGGCATCGTGATCTTCTTCGTCCTGTCAGGGGCGGTGGTGAGCGCCTTCATCCTGCTCTCATCGGTGCTCGGCCCGAAGAAGCCGTCGGCGGTGAAATCAGAGCCGTTCGAGTGTGGAGAGGTTCCCTTCGCTCTCCCAATGGGCCGTGTCGACGTCAAGTTCTATCTGACGGCGATTCTGTTCATCCTGTTCGACGTGGAACTGGTGTTTCTGTATCCGTGGGCGGTTGCGTACCGCGGGCTCGGCGTCTCAGGCCTGGTGGAGATGGTCATCTTCGTGGTGATCCTGATGGCCGGGTTCTTCTACGCGTGGGACAACGGCGCGCTCGAGTGGAGTTGAAAAGCGCCTGCGGCCATGCCGAAGCGGCGGTCATGTAACACCGCAGCGAGGCATCGGCGTCAGTTCGCGGCGGGGGTGGGGCCCCGCCGCCAGTGATTAATGTGGGGCCCCAACGAGCGGAGTAATAAATGTCTGAAGCAGGATTCTTCACCACTCGACTCGACGAGGCCGTCGGCTGGGCCAGGAAATTCTCCATCTTCCAGTATCCGTTCGTGACGGCCTGCTGCGGCATGGAATACATGGCCACCGCCTGCTCGCATTACGACGTCGACCGCTTCGGCGCCGGCTTGCCGCGATTCTCGCCGCGCCAGGCGGACGTGCTCTTCGTGGTCGGTACCATCAGCCACAAGATGGCGCCCGTGCTCAAGCGCATCTACGATCAGATGGCCGAGCCCAAGTGGGTCGTCGCCTTCGGGGTCTGCACGTGCACGGGCGGTTTCTACGACAACTATGCGACCGTCATGGGCATCGACACGATCATCCCGGTGGATGTCTACATCCCGGGCTGTCCCCCGCGGCCGGAGTACGTGCTCGACGGCCTGATGAAGCTGCAGGTCAAGATCCAGGAGCACGGCGTCAGCGGGGCGCGCTCGGCTCCCGAGAGCCGGCCGGCGGAGCTCGTCCGATGAATGCGGCGTCTTTGATTCAAGCGCTCAGAGATCGTTTTCCGCACGCGGTACAGGCCGCCCACTCGTACCGCGGCGACGCGACCGTGCTGATTGGCCGGGAGTCTCTGCTCGAGGTGGCGCGGACTCTGAAAGAAGACCCCGCGTTTCAGATGAGTTTTCTCATGGACCTGACGGCCGTGGATTTCTCCGCGTACGGGAAGAAGCGATCGCCAGCCTTCTTTGCCCACTCTGGCGTGGCCGTGAAACCTTCACCGGAGATTCCAGACGAAGAGCCATGGCCCGGCCCTCCAGCGCCGGCGCGCTTTGTGGTCGTCTGCCATCTGTTTTCCCTGCCCCTCAAGCATCGGCTGCGAATCGAGATCCCTGTCGAAGAAGCGGATGCGGAGGTCGATTCCCTGACGTCGGTGTGGGCCAGTGCGAACTGGCTCGAGCGGGAGGTCTGGGACATGTTCGGCATCCGCTTCCACGGACATCCGAATTTGAAGCGCATCTTGATGTACGACGAGTTCGTCGGCCATCCGCTCCGAAAGGACTACCCGGTCAACAAGCGACAGCCGCTCATCGGGCCGATCAACTAGCGATCCAGGCGCCATTGATGGATCCTACGCAGACACCCAAGAGCATTCCGGGGGAACCGGAAACCCGGGAGATGCTCCTCAACGTCGGTCCCGCGCACCCGTCCATGCACGGGATCATCCGCATCATCGCCAAGCTCGACGGCGAGCAAGTGCTCGACACCGACGTCGAGATCGGCTTCCTCCATCGAGGCTTCGAGAAGATGGCGGAGACGGTCGACTACAACGGGGTGATGCCCTATACCGACCGGCTCAACTACGTCTCGCCGCTCATCAACAACGTCGGCTATTGCATGGCCGTGGAGAAGCTGCTTGGTCTTTCGGTGCCGGAGCGCTGCCACTATATCCGCGTCATCGTGTCGGAAATCTCAAGGATCACCGATCACCTCACCTGCGTGGGTGCGGGCGCCATGGAGCTGGGGGCGTTCAGCGTCTTCCTCTACATGATCAAGGCACGGGAGTTTCTCTGGGAACTCGTCGAGATGGTGACGGGCGCGCGCCTGACCGTGTCCTACTGTCGTGTGGGCGGCGTGAAGGGCGACCTGCCTGAGGGGTTCGAGGCGCAGTGCCGGCACGCGCTGCAGGAAACACGCAAGGTCCTCAAGGAGGCGGACGCGCTGCTCACGCGCAATCGCATTTTCGTCGACCGCATGTCGGGGACCGGGAAGATCTCCGCGGAGGACGCCATTTCGTACGGCATCACCGGGCCCTTCCTGCGTGGCAGCGGCGTCGCCTACGACGTGCGCAAGGACTGCCCGTACGCCGTGTACGACCGATTCGAGTTCGACGTGCCGGTCGGAACCCGTGGAGACAACTACGACCGGTACCTCGTGCGCATGGAGGAGATGGAACAGTCCATCCGGATCGTCGAGCAGGCCTTGCGGGACATTCCGCCGGGCCCGGTCCTCGCCAACCCCGAGACCGGCCGTCCGATTCCAGCGGCCGAGATGGTGGATGAAGGCAAGATGGGCCGCATCGCGGGGATTGTCGACCACCGCGCCGTGATCGATCCCACGCTCGAGGGCGCGGCCAAGTCCCAGCATGGCGGCATCGAAGCCGGCGAGAAGCGCGTGTTCCTGCCCGCCAAGGAAGATACCTACGGCAACATCGAAGGGCTGATGCAGCACTTCAAGCTGGTCATGTACGGCCACGGCATTCGGCCGCCCAAGGGCGAGGTCTATTTTCCGGTGGAGGGCGCCAACGGAGAACTGGGGTTCTATGTGGTCAGCGACGGGACCGGGAGCGCCTATCGCGTGCGTGTTCGTCCACCGTGCTTCGCCATCATGGCGGCGCTTCCCAAACTGCTTGTCGGCGACATGATTGCCGACATTACTCCAACATTCGGGTCGATCAACATGATCGGCGGTGAGCTCGACCGGTGAACCTCGAAGCGCTCGAACCACAAGCTCGGGACATCATCCGACGCTACGACCAGAGGCGGGCAGCCGTGCTGCCCCTCCTGTGGCTGGTTCAGGAGAACTTCGGCTACGTCTCTTCTGAGGCCGAGTTCTGGGTCGGACGCCTCGTGGGCATCGCGGTGTCCCACGTGCGGGAAGTGGTGTCCTTCTACACCATGTATCGCACACAGCCGGCGGGCAGGCGCGAACTTCGCGTGTGCACGAGCCTGCCCTGCGTGCTGCGCGGCGCAGAGGGCGTGCTCGGCCGGCTCAAGCAGCGCCTGAGCATCGGCCCGGGCGAGACGACCCCGGGCGGCGAGCTGACGCTGACCGAAGTCGAGTGCCTGTGTGCCTGCGAGATTGCGCCCATGGCGCAGCTCGACGAGCAGTTTGTCGGGCCGCTCGATGGTGCGAGCCTCGAGGCCCTCGTGCGTGAGGCGCTCAGAGATCCAAAGGCCTCAGGCCAGATTCAGGAACCCCAGCCCTTCATCGACACGAGCGGCCCGGTGCTCTCGACGCGATTCAAGGATCCGGAGGGCACGTGGCTCGATGCCTACGTCGCGGACCAGGGGTACGTGGCCGCCAAGAAGGCGCTCTCGATGACGCCGGCTCAGATCATTGACGAGGTGCTGCGGGCCAACCTCCGCGGCCTGGGCGGCGCGGGCTTTCCCACAGGAAGAAAGTGGTCGTTCATCCCGAAGGACAACCCCAAGCCCAAGTATCTCGTGGTCAACGCCGACGAGGGAGAGCCCGGGACGTTCAAGGATCGCTACATCCTCGAGCGGGATCCCCACGCGCTGCTCGAAGGCATGCTGATCGCAGCCTACACGATTGGGAGCCACAAGGCCTACGTCTACATTCGCGGCGAGTACTTCCGGCCCGCCAAGCGCTTCCAACGCGCCGTCGACGAAGCCTACGCACGAGGCTGGCTCGGGAAGAACATTCAGGGGAGTGGCTTCGATCTCGATGTGGTGGTCCACCGCGGCGCGGGCGCCTACATCTGCGGCGAGGAAACCGCCTTGCTCAGCTCGCTCGAGGGCGGCAAGGGATTCCCCAAGCTCAAGCCGCCGTTCCCCGCCATCTCCGGCCTCTTCCAGTGCCCCACGATCGTCAACAACGTCGAAACGCTCGCCTGCGTGCCGTTCATCCTGCGCGAGGGCGCCGAACGGTTTGCCGCGCTGGGGACGCCCAAGCAGGGCGGCACCCGGCTATTTTCGGTGAGCGGGCACGTCAATCGCCCCGGTCTGTACGAAGCGCCGGTGGGCGTGACGCTGCGGGAGATGATCGACAAGCATGCCGGGGGCGTGCGTGGCGGCCGAAGGATCAAAGCGGTGATTCCCGGCGGTATCTCGGCCAAGGTGCTGACGGCGGACGAGATCGACGTAAAGATGGACTTCGACTCGTTGATGGCGGCCGGCACCATGGCCGGCTCGGCCGGCGTGATCGTGATGGACGACACCACCTCGATGGTCGAGGCCCTGCAGTCGGCGGTCAAGTTCTTCGCGCACGAATCCTGCGGTCAGTGCTCGCCGTGCCGTGAAGGCACCGGCTGGGTGAACCGCATCATGCATCGCATCGTGGAGGGACAAGGCAGGCTCCAGGACCTGGACGACCTGCTCGGCATCGCGCGCGCCATGGAGGGCAAGACGATCTGCGTGTTCGCCGACGCGGCCGCCTGGCCGATTCAGTCCTACATCACGAAGTTCCGCGCGGAGTTCGAAGAATTCATTCGGACCGGACGACGCGTTCCCCAGGAGGTCGCCGAGTGCCGACCCTGACGATTGACGGCCGGCAGATTGAGAGTCCTGAGGGCAGCACGGTCATCCAGGCCGCGGAGAAGCTCGGCGTGTTCGTGCCGCGCTACTGCTACCACCCGGGCCTCTCGATCGCCGGCAACTGCCGGATCTGCCTCGTGGAAGTGGAAAAGAACCCCAAGCTCCAGATCGCCTGCAATACACCGGTGGCCGAGGGGATGGTGGTGCACACGAAGAGCGCGAAGGTCGAGGAGGGCCGGCGCTCGGTGCTGGAGTTCCTCCTGGCCAATCACCCGCTCGACTGCCCGGTTTGCGACCAGTCGGGAGAATGCGACCTTCAGAACTTCTACATGAACTTCGGGCTCTACGACCCGAGGTTCCGCGAGCAGAAGGTCAAGAAGAAGAAGGCCGTGGCCGTCGGCCCGCACGTGATGCTCGATCAAGAGCGCTGCATCCTCTGCTCACGCTGCGAGCGTTTCACCGACGAGATCTCAAAGACCGGCGAGTTCGGCATCTTTCAGCGAGGCGACAGAGCCCAGGTTGGCCTCTATCCAGGCCAGCAGCTCGACAATCGCTACTCGGCCAACGTCGTGGACATCTGCCCGGTCGGAGCGCTGACCGAGCGGGATTTTCGTTTCAAGGCCAGGGTCTGGTACCTCTCAAGCGCGCCAACCGTGTGCAACGGATGCGCGCAGGGGTGCAACGTGGACATCCATTACGTCCTCGACAGACCGCATCTCAACGACGGCGCGCGGATCCTGCGCTTGAAACCTCGCTACAACGAACACGTCAACCAGTGGTGGATGTGTGATGAGGGGCGCTACGGGTTCGGCTGGGTCGACAAGGGACGCCTGAAGAAGGTGCGCCATCAAGGACGCGACGCCACATGGGAACAGGCGATCGCCGCCATCGCCGCGGAGCTGGATCAGATCCGTCAAAACGGCACCGGCTCGACACTCGGTGTGATGGCCTCCACGCAGCTCACCAACGAGGAGCTCTTCCTCGTCCGCGAGATCTTCCAGGGTGTCCTGGGCGCTCGCGTGGCGGTTTCCGGTCCGAGACCGCCTGGCGACAGTGACGACTTCCTCATCAAGGCCGACAAGAATCCGAACACGCATGGCGCGGCGCTCGTCGGCTTGTCCGATCACAGTGCGCCGACCTCTGCCAGCATCATCGATGACGCCGTTCAAGGGCGCCTTGAGGCCCTGTGGGTCTTCGGACACGATCTGACGACGTTGGCCGATGAGAAGACGCTCGAGGAGCTGTCGCGCAGGCTTCGACTCTTTGTCTTCTCGGGCACCAACGACAACCCGACGGTGCGCTGGTCGCACTGGGTGCTGCCCACCTCAGCCTACGTGGAGAAGGACGGGACGTTCGTGAACAGCCGCGGTCGGGTGCAGCGCATCGGTGTCGCGTTTCCACCGCTACCGAATTCGCGAGAAGACTGGAGTGTGCTGCTCGAAATCGCCCGGCAACTGAACCACCCGCTGGCCTGGCGCAATCCCCAGGAGATCTTCCAGGCGATGGCTCAGACGCTGGCGCCGTTCGCGGGCCTGACCTACGACGCGCTGGCATCCCAGGGAGCAGGGGCGGCCACGCCATGACAGACGTGATGACAGAGGTGGCCATCAAGCTCGCCGTGGTGTTCGTCATGTTCTTCGGCGTGATGAACCTGGCGGGGCTCCATACCTGGATCGAGCGCAAGCAATCGGCCATCATCCAGGACAGAATCGGCGCCAACCGCGCGAGCATCTTTGGATTCCGGTTGATGGGCCTGCTCCATCCGCTGGCCGACGCGGTCAAGATGTTCACCAAGGAAGACCTCGTCCCGGCCGGGGCGGATAAGGTGCTCCACACGCTGGCCCCTGCGTTCTCGGTCTTTTTCGCTCTCGTCGCGTTTGCCGGCATCCCGTTTGGAGATCGTCTGGTCCTGGGCGACCGCATCATTGAGCTGCAGCCCGCCAAGATCGACATCGCGCTGCTCTACATTTTTGCGATGCTCTCGTTAGGCGTCTACGGCGTGATCCTGGCCGGGTTTGCCTCTCGCAACAACTACGCGATGCTCGGTGGACTGCGCGCGACTGCGCAGATGATCTCTTACGAGATTGCCCTGGGCATCGCCATCATCGGCATCGTCATGGTGTACGGGACGACGGACCTGCAGGAGATCGTGCGCGGCCAGGGAGGGAACTATTGGGGCTGGATCCCCCGATGGGGCATCGTTGTTCAACCTGTCGCCTTCTTTGTGTTCCTGACGGCGGCCCTCGCTGAAACCAAGAGAATTCCTTTCGACCTTCCCGAAGGGGAATCGGAGATCATCGGGTACTTCGTCGAGTACAGCGGGATGAAGTTCGGGATGTTCTTTCTCACGGATTTCCTGGAGACCATCCTGGTCGCCTGCCTGGCCACCACGCTCTTTTTCGGCGGGTGGCAGGTTCCGTACCTGATATCGGACGGGTTCCACTTCCCCTGGGGAGCAGTGCTTCCCGTGTCCCAGTGGACGTATGTCCTGTTGGGGGTTACGAGCTTCTCGATCAAAGTCCTGGTCTTCTGCTTTCTGTTCATGCAGATCCGTTGGACGCTGCCGCGCTTTCGCTACGATCAGCTGATGAACCTGGGCTGGCTGGGACTCTTTCCGATCTCGGTGGCCAACATGCTGGTGACGGCCGTGGTGCTGCAGCTGACCGGCGGGAGGCCCTGATGGCCGTCAAGGTGATGCGGCGCCGGGAGCTGACGTTCTGGGAACAGCTCTATCTTCCCCAGATCCTCACCGGTCTACGGATCACGTTCGCGCACTTTTTCCGGAACATGTTTTTTCACACCGCCCACAGCCTGGGCCTGCTCAAACAGTTCGCGGCGGCTGTGACGTTCCAGTACCCCGAACAGCCCAGGCCGCTCGCGAACCGTTTCAGGAGCCGCCACCGGCTCACGGTCCGTGAGGAGGGAACGCCCCGCTGCGTGGGGTGCATGCTCTGCGAGACCGTCTGCCCCGCCAAGTGCATCACGATCGTGGCCGGGGAGCACCCCGACCCCAACGTCGAGAAGTACCCGGTCCGGTTCGACATCGATCTCGGGGTTTGCGTGTACTGCGGCTTCTGCGTCGAGGTGTGTCCCGAGGACGCCATCCGCATGGACACCCAGATCCTCGATGTGGCTGCCTACTCTCGCAACGCGATGAAGCTCGACATCCACGAGCTGATGAACCCGGCGCTCAGGAAGCCGCTTCCCGAAGGGAGCTGCACCTTGAAGTTCCCCCACGTGTGCCAACTCTCCGGTGGGCATGTGAAGGGGAGCTGGGAAGAGGTGTACGGAAAGGGCGCTGCTCACGCCGCTCCGATTCACCCCGGGCACTACTAAGCTTTCGAACAATAGAAAAGCCCGCTGTGTGCGTGAGCACAGCGGGCTTCGGTAATACTGCCGGCAGCGACCTACTCTCCCACACAGTTTCCCGTGCAGTACCATCGGCGGTAGCAGGCTTAACTTCCGTGTTCGGAATGGGAACGGGTGGGGCCCTGCTCCTATGACCACCGGCATACTTGCTGCCTGGGGTCCTGGAAACTTAAAAGTTAGAAGTTAAAACTAAAAAGGACTATGTCCTCCTAAATTTTCCCTTTTCCCTTTTAACTTTCCCAGGTCGTCCCAGACAATCTTGTCAAAGAACTCGACTGAATATCCTGCAAACGGTAGTTTGACCGAGCCGCACTCACGCAGTGCTTCTGCGTGCATTACGAAAAACAATTTATGGTCAAGCCTCACGGCTGATTAGTATCGGTAAGCTGAACGTGTCGCCACGCTTCCACACCCGACCTATGTACCTGGTCATCTTCCAGGAGCCTTTAGGGATCTTGCGATCCAGGGAGATCTCATCTTGTGGAGGGTTTCACGCTTAGATGCCTTCAGCGTTTCTCCCTTCCGGACGTAGCTACCCGGCGCTGCCGCTGGCGCGACAACCGGTACACTAGAGGTCCGTCCAACCCGGTCCTCTCGTACTAAGGTCAGCCCCACTCAAATCTCCTACGCCCATGGCAGATAGAGACCGAACTGTCTCGCGACGTTCTAAACCCAGCTCACGTACCGCTTTAACCGGCGAACAGCCGGACCCT
>MELA01000148.1 GCA_001767495.1 Acidobacteria bacterium RIFCSPLOWO2_12_FULL_65_11
AAACGGCTCGTCGAGCTCGTACGTCCGTCCCTGGATCGTGACGCGGTGTTCCTGCATCGCTTCGAGCAGCGCCGACTGCGTCTTGGGCGGCGTGCGGTTGATTTCGTCGGCCAGGACGATGTTGCTGAAGATGGGCCCAGGCGCGAACACCATTTGCCGTCGGCCTGTTCCCGGGTCTTCCTGAATGATGTCGGTGCCGGTGATGTCCGACGGCATCAGATCGGGCGTGAACTGAATACGCGTGAACTTCAGCTCGAGGACCTTGGCCAGCGTCGCGATGATCAGCGTCTTTGCCAGGCCAGGGACGCCGACGATCAGGCTGTTACCGCCGACAAAGAGCGTCGTCAGCACGAGCTCCATGACGTCGCGCTGCCCGATGATGCGCTTGTGGAGCTCGGTCAGAATCTGCTTGCGCCCCTCGTTCATCCGATCGGCGAGCGCGACGTCGTCGGAGGATTCAAGTTCGGTGGTATGAAGGTTCATGTCAGTGAGTCATCCCGTAAATGATGTAGTTGACGCCGATCTTGTACGCTTCGTTCGTCTCATCGACCGGCTTGAGCCCCGTTTCCGAGAACTCCCAGTACTCGGAGATATCGGTGTTGTAATTGATGATGGCGATCAGCCGCTTGCTTGGATCGTTGTCTTCGAAAATGCCGCGGAAGATCGGCTCTCCCGGGTCGTAGTGATTCCTGACGATGTTCAGGTCGTTGATCTCGAAGAACGAATGGAAGATCGGGTGTGACGCGTCGAGGTCGAAAAACTGCACATCGGGCAAGATGCGCCGCATCTGCTGCTCGAAGTTGTCCCAATGCTGGAACCGGAAGTCGTCGACGATGAGGAACCCGCCTTTTTGCAGATACTTCCGAAAGGTCAGCGCCTCGCGGTCGGTCATCACCCAGTCGCCGGGCTCGCACAGGTAGGCGACGGGGAACTTGAAGAGCTCCGCGTCGTCGAGCGCGAGAATGCTTGTTTCCTCGATGTGAGGGTTCAGGTTGCTGAGCTCGTTCAGAATCTTCATGAAGTGCTGCTCGCCGACCGGGTAGTCATGAGACCACGGGACCCGCTGGCTGACGAACCCGACACGCGGGCCGTACCGCAGGCGCACGAAGGTGAACTGGCCGTCGTACTTCGGGTTGGGGAGGACCTCTTCGCCGCCAAAAAACTGCTCGCCACCGAACCGGCGCTGCGCGAGCGCGGCCGCGACGCCAGCGAGCAGCACCACGAGTACTGTGACAGCAAGGCGGAGCCTTCGCGCGCGCAGCAGACGCACCATCACCGGCCAGCCTTCTTCGCTTCGCGATCGCGGATGGCCTTGGTCTTGAGCGCGAGATCGGTGAGGAGCTTCTCCATCTCCTGTTCGTAGCGGGTCGCGTCGAGCCGGTCTTTCTGCAGTTTCAGCGCGTCAATCCGTTTCTGAATCTCTTCGCGCTCGCCGACGAGCGCCCGCATCTCCGGATCGGTCATGTCGACCTTCAAGCCCCCGTCGTTGGGATGGGCCGTGAGATGCAGCATGCCCGCCAGGCGGCCGTCGCTGCTGTCGTCGATCGTTGCGTGCTCGGTCAGCAGCAGCCCGTCCTGTTCGAAGGCTTTGACGACTTTGTTCTTCGCGTAGTTGAACGCCTCGAGCATCGACACGTGGGCGTTTCGGTCGGCGTCGGCCGCATCGTCGGAGAACGCCTCGACGAAAAACCGCGGAAACACCGTCTCGTTCCGCTCGCCGCCGGTCTTGGTCGCCGTCACGATCGTGCGGCCCGGCGCGGCGACGGCCGGCAGAAACGCGCCGCTGGCAGGGGCCGTGTTGACGAACGCCACGCGCTGGGCCGACAGCTTGTCGAGCAGCTTCGTCCAATCGGTCACGCTGAGATCGGGGCCGGGCAGATTGAAGGACGCCTGGCGGCCGTCGAAGGTCCCGTGCCCGATCAGCACCACGATCACCTGATCGTCGGGACGCGCACGACCGGCGATGTCGGTCATCGCCTTCTCCACCGCGTCGCGCGTCGAACGACCCCGCATGCGGGCCGGATCGGCTTCGGGTCTCTCGGCTAGATACAGGATGTTCGCATCGGGCAGGCCCTCTCGCTTCTTGGCTGCGTCGATGAGCGTCGCCGCCCACCCCTCAAACCGCTTGGCGTGTTCCTCGGTGCCCGACACGCCGGTGACGACGAGCAGATGGACCTCTTGAGCAAAGGCCGGGGCGGCAAGGCCGAGGACGAAGAGCGTCGCGGTCAGGAGTCTCATGCGAGCCCCCTGGCCCGGCGATAGGCCCATTCGGTGCCGACCAAGGTGACCAAGAGGATGAGCAACACCGGCATGTCCCAGAGCTCGCGGTCCTCGACGACGGTCACGCCGCGGCCGCTGTAACTGATGGCTTCGGGAAGGGAGGCGGCGTCAGAGGGCGTGAAGAAGCGGCCGCCGGTCTCCTCGGCGATGCGCCGCAGGAGCGGCGCACGCATGCCGGCGTCGAAGTACTCGCTGTCACCGGCCGAGACGCGCACGTGCATCGTGGCCGTGCCGATCTCCATCTGGTCGCGTGACGCCGTGCCCCGGACCTCGTACAGGCCGGGTTCGTCGGGCGCGAAGACGCCGGCGAACTCGCCGTCGTGCTCGACGGTCCACTCGAGGGGGACGTCGACGATTCGGCCCGACGGGGAGGTGACGCGCGTCTCGACGTGCGCGTCGTTCACCGGCACGTACGCCTTATCGAGAATCTCGGCGACGAGCCTGACCTGTTCGCCGGGCTCGACGCGATCGCGGTTCGTCGTCAGGTTCACCTGGTCGGGTACGCCGTCCACGAGCCAGCGCGTGAGCCGGCGCCAGAAGAGCGAATGGGTGAGGTCTTCGACCGCGACCTTCGCGTCCATCTTCCACAGCCACGAGTCCTGAATCGGCATGGCCAGGGCCTTGCCCCTGCCGAAGCGCTGGTACGCGAGGACGATCTGGGTGTTCCGGCGGTTGTCGCTCGCGTTGAGGAGGACGGTCGCGCCCGGCTTCACGTGCTGGACGGAATTGACGGCCGACACGTCCGGCATGTCGGTCCATTTCTCCTCCGAGTCCTCCTCGTTGTCGGCGATCTGTGTGACCGGGAAGAGTGCGCCGGCGCGCGTCGGGCGTGCGGAGAGCCAGGAGAAGTACGACGTCTGACGCCCGGCGGCGTCGAGCACGACGGGCAGGATCTCGGCGACCGGCGTGCCCGCCCATCCCCCCTCGACAAACGCGCGCCGGCCGCCGAGCATCAGCAGGCCGCCGCCCCGTTTGCTGACGAAGTCGGCGAGCATGCGTTGCTGCTCAGGCGTGAAGGCCGCCGCTTCAACGCTGCCGAGGACGATCGCGCGATACTCGAACAGCTCCTCGCGCGTCTTCGGAAACCCGCTCAGTACCTCGTTTTCGCTGGTCACATCCAGCCGGTAGTACTTGTTCTCAGCCGTGCGCTGCAGGATGACGACCGCGAGGTTCTTGTCGTCCTCGACCGCGCGACGGACGAACTTGGCCTCAAATCGTGGCTCTCCCTCGAAGTACAGGACCCTTTCGGGACGGTCGCGGACCTCAATGAGTGCGTCGCGCACGTTGTTCTGAGTGACCTGTTCATCGTTCTTGGGGGCGATGCGGAACTTGAACAGTCGCGGACCGCCATCGGCGGCCGTAAAGCGCGCGCGCACCGTCGCCGACTCCCCGTCGGCCGGCAGCTTCACATCCTGCGCGCTGACGAGGCGTCCGTCATCTTCGACGTTGAGGGCGACCGTCTGACCACTGTAGCCCGTCTGCGAGACCACGACGTCGACGACGAGCGACGTGCCCTTGAGCACCGACCGGGGCGTCTCGACGCGGCTCACCTGGATGTCGTGCGAGAAGCGCTCCTCTCCGACGCCGACCGTGAACACCGGAATCGACCGCGTCTTCAAGCTGGCCAGCGATTCGTCGATCGACTGGTCGGAGGTGTCCGCGCCGTCGGTCACCATGACGAGCCCGGCCAGAGGGAGTCCGGCCAGTTCGTCGCGTGCGCGCTCGAGGGCCTGGCCGAGCCTCGAGGCCGTGCCCAGATAGGTGAGATTACCGGGCGAAGGCAGCCGATCGGTCGATTGAGAAAAGCGGAAGAACCGGAGCACGAAGCGCTCCGACAGCGTGGCGAGCAGCCTGGCGTCCTTGGCCGATAACTGCTGCTCGACAAACGTGCTCCGCGCCCGGCCATCGCCCTGGTCGGCGATCGTCATGCTGCGCGAGTCGTCCACCAGGACGCCGACGAAGTTTTGCTGCGGGACGGAGGCTTTGAGGATGAGGGTTGGCCGGACCAGGCAGAAGAGCAGCACCGCCACGACCGCCACGCGGAGCCCGATGAGGATGATCCGATCGCGGAGCGAGCCTTCCTCCGCAGCCCTGCGATAGGTCAGCAGGGCCGCCAGCGCGAACGCCGCTGCGACCGACACGGCCAGCAGCAGCGGGCGTGAGAGGCCCCAGGTAAAGTCGCCCTGCTCGAAGACGAGCGGCGGGTATTTGAACAGGAAGCGGAAAACGGCATCGAACACGAGATGACCCATTCTACCGGACACCTCCTTGGGTAACGCAACCGCGATCTTTATTTCACACCTGAGCTGTTTTAGCCCCGTGCTGCGGGTTTTTACCGCGGCAAAGGCAATAACCTATGAGGACGCTGACTTCAGGCTATCAACCGATGAAAGACGTATTTCGATGCCGAGATTACTAATCGCCACCACCAATCGCGACAAGCTTCGCGAGGTCGGGCCGCTTCTCTATGGTATTCCGTTCGAGATCGTGACGCTCGCCGGCTACGCGTCGGCGGCCGCGCCCGAGGAGACCGGGCGCACCTTTGAAGAGAACGCCCGCGCCAAAGCGTCGTACTACGCGGCGGCGACCGGCGAGCTCGCCGTTGCCGAAGATTCGGGTCTTGAGATCGACGCGCTCGGCGGCGCGCCTGGCGTGCTGTCGGCGCGGTGGGGCGGTGCCGACGCCTCGTATCCGGAGCGCTTCGCTCTGATCTACGACGCCCTCCGGGCCAAGGGCGCCCTCGACAGCCCCGCCCGATTCGTGTGCGCCGTCGCGCTCGCGCGCAACCGCGACATTCTCTTTGAAACCCGCGGCGTCGTCGAAGGCCGAATCGCCCCAGAACCCAAAGGGGCGGGCGGGTTCGGATACGACCCGATCTTTTTTTATCCGCCGTTGGGCCGGACGCTGGCCGAAGCCAGCGATTGGAAGTCGGCCGTCAGCCATCGCGGCCAGGCGTTCCGTGCGCTGCGCGCGTTCCTTGAGCAGCCGAGCTCCGGATCCCTCGTCTCGCGTTCCACGTTCTAACGTCGCGATCCAGGTTCCAGGTTCACCTTCGGAACGTTGAACCCCGAACCCGAGACCGTCCCGGACCCTTGAGCCCGGATCCCGGAACCCGGCACGAGATGCCCCACGATGGCTCGCTGTTTCTCCACCAGCTGTTTGATCCCGTGATCGGCGAGCGCGAGCAGCGTCAGCAACGCGTCGCGCCCGAACGGCATCGCTTCCGCGGTTCCCTGCACCTCGACGAAGCGCCCGTCGCCCGTCTCCACGATGTTCATGTCCACGTCGGCGCGGGAGTCGTCGTCGTACGCGAGATCGAGCAGCGCCTCACCGTCGACGATGCCGACACTCGTGGCGGCCACGTAGTCAGAGATCGGAATGTTGCGGAGCACGTCACGCTCGCGCAGTGTGCCGAAGGCGAGGGCGAGCGCGACGAAGGCGCCGGTAATCGACGCGGTCCGCGTGCCGCCGTCCGCACAAATCACGTCGCAATCGATCCAGATCGTGCGCTCGCCCATGGCACCGAGATTGGTCACCGAACGCAGCGACCGACCGATGAGGCGCTGGATTTCCTGGGTGCGTCCGCCGACCTTTCCCGCGCTGGCCTCGCGCTGCGTGCGGGTATTGGTGGCGCGCGGCAGCATCCCGTATTCGGCCGTCACCCATCCTTTGCCGGTGTTGCGGAGGAAGGGCGGGACGCGATCTTCGACGCTGGCCGTGCAGATGACGCGGGTCGCGCCGGCCTCGATGAGCACCGATCCTTCGGCGTGCGGGATGTAGTTGGGCGTGAGCGTGGTCGGGCGAAGCTCGTCGGCCGATCGTTTATCGGTACGCATGGTGGGTCGCTATTGTATCCATTCGAGGTTCTTCGCCAGCGGCTGACTGAGATCGACGTGACCGGCAAGGGTCGCGACCTCGCGGCCATCGATCAGAATCTGCACGGCCTGCACGGCCGGCAGATTCGCCGTCAGCGCGTTGACGATGGTGTAGACGGTGAGCAGTTCGCTGAGCGAGCCGCCCGGATGGGCCTTGATCACGTCGCCGCTCAGATCGACGTAGGCATCACCGCGGTCCGTGAGGAACAGCCCGCGCAAGGTCGTCCCCGGCGGCACGGCCGACACGATCGGCTCGGCCACCTGGGCGATCTGTGCCGCGATGATTTCCCGCGCCTGATCGACGCCCTCACCGAACGGCACCTCGCGTTCGACGCCCGTCAGCCCGGTGCCGTCCTCAGACACATAGAATAGCCGCGCTCTGATCTTGCGGCCCTGCGTCGCCGAGCCGGTCGCGCCCGACACCGCTCCCGACACCGGCGCCCTCTCGGCCGGATACCAGCGTGGCAGACCGACGAACAGCACCCAGGCGAGCGCGGCGGTGGCCGCCGCCACGCCGCCAATCGCGATGGTACGTGGCAGCATCAGCGGGTCCCTCCTGCCGGCGGCCCGTCCCGGAATCTGACGATGGCATCCCCGATTGCCTGCACGAACGTGTTCTGGAAGTCGCTGTTGGCGAGCTGCATTTCCTGATCGGGGTTCGACAGGAAGCCCATCTCGATGAGGACGGCGGGCATGTTCGTCGATTGAAGGACTCTGAGCGGCGTGCGGCGCACCGCTCGTGATTCGAGTGGCACGCGATCGCGGAATTGCTCGGCGAGGAGAGAGGCAAACGCCATCGAGCGGCTGAGATGACGGGTCTGCGCGCGATTCCACGCGACCAGCTCGATGTCGCGCACGCCGCCAGTCGCCACTGACACGCGCTCGGCGGGCGAGGTCGAGCCGGTCGCCTTGGCGTCTCCATCAAACGCCGCATAGTAGATCGAGGCGCCGCTCGTCGTCGTCTTGAACGAGCCGTTCGCGTGCAGGCTGATGAACAGATCGGCCTTGTTGTTGTTGGCGAACGACGCGCGGTCGTCGATCGACATCTGTCGGTCATCGTCTCGCGTGAGGAGTACGCGCGCGCCCAGACGGCCTTCGATAGCCGACTTGAGCACGAGCGCAACCGCAAGCGCGAGATCCTTCTCCAGAGTGCCGCCGGCGCTCCGAACGCCCAGATCTTCTCCTCCGTGGCCCGCATCAAGGACAACCGTTGCCAGCGTGCGGGTGGGGGAGATCAGCTGGCCGAGCGAGGGTGGCGATGCCGGCGTAGCCGGGGCCGGTGCCGCGGGCGGAGCCGGCGGCGGGGTCTCTGGCTGAGCAACCCTCAGGTCGATGGTCACGCGCTCGGCCGTCTCGATGGGCTGTGCGGACGCACGGACTTCGACGACTCGCGGCCCAAGATCCACGGTCAGCGTCGTCCCGTCCACGACGCGGATTCCCAGGACGAGCCCTTGGGAGCCTGTTGAAGAAGGCAGTGGGGGTGACAGGTCGAGCGCGTCGGCGTCGAACTTGATTGTCAGACGCTCGTTGCCCTCGCTGGTCACCGTGCTCCTGGCGCGCGGCGCGGCGTCGATTGTCAGCCGACCGCCCCCCGAAACAGCGAGGTAGCGGGCGGTAACCTGGGGGACGCGGAGATCGCCGACGACGAGCAGATGTGAGGCCTTGCGCAGATCGAGCCGCACGTCGTAGATCAGTCCGAGCGCGCCCCCGACGAAATCGACCGGCACGAGCCATCGCCCGCCCGAGCGCGCCGGTGGCGCCGGTAGCGAGATGACCCGGCCGGCGACCGACGCACGCGCCTGGTCCGGCGTCAGCACGATCGTTCTGCCCTTGTAGGACACGGTGAGCGCGCCGACCGACCCCTCGCGGACGGCGAGCTGAAACACAGCGGCCAGTTCGTCGAGCGAAACGAATTGCTGGCCGTTCACGAGGGTGATCGCGAGCGCGCGCCGCCCGTCCTTCGACAGCAGCGTGAGGGGAACGGGTGATGGGCTCTGGCCCGTGAGCTGGTGGATCGGAATGAAGATCAGCGCGAAGGCTGTGGCTGCCGCTACGACTGCCGACTGGAGAGGCCGGATGTTCAATGGAGGATCTCAGATCCTGAGGTCCTCCATTCTATCGTGGTCGTTGGTCGCTGGCCGTCGACTATCAGGGCTGCTCTGCGCGATAGGTAATGGTCTGGCCGGGCTCCGTGCGGACGTCGAACTCAATTGGAGCAGACCCAGGCACTCGGATCTCGATATGGTGCGGGCCAGCCGGGAGATTGAGGCGCTGGTACGCGCCGTCGAAGTCATCGACGGTGCCAACGTAGTAGCCGTCGGCGAACACCTGGGCGTCAGGCGACGCTCCTTGAATCCGCAGGCTGCCGTACGCCGCGGTCGGTACCGGTACGACGTAGCCAGCGGGCGGCGCGTAGCCGTAGAAACCGTATGAAGCGTACGGATACGGGTAGTACCCGAACGGGTAGCCGGCGTAGATGCCGATGCGTAATCCCGACCGGTAAGGGTAGTAGGGTCGGTAACCGTAATAAGGTCGGTACGGTGCGAAGCCGCCGATCCGCGGAGCCACGACGCCTGGACCGGAACGTGGCCCGGGTGCGGGCCGAGGGACCGCTTGGCCGACGACCACGCTGCCGCCGCGGGGAACGGCGCGGGTTTGCGCTTCTGCGCGGTCTGAAACGGAAACGACCGACGAGGCCACGATGAGAATAGGGAGAAGCTTGCCGTAGCTCATGGCTCAACCTCAGGTAAGTCGGACAAGCTCATTCTAGCAATGATGTTGCCAACACGGAACCTGAGATTCCCTGGAAAACTCTGGGAGAGGGTCGACGCAGTGTCTCAGGACGCGGACATCGAAATGTAGTGTCCGGCCTTCAGCCTGACCTCGTTGGAATGTAGTGTCCGGCCTTTAGCCGGACCTCGTCAGTCGTCAGTCGTCAGTCGTTGGTTGTGGGCGTAGTACATGGGTCCGCCCCGAGCCCGCGGGAAGCCGAAGCCGTAACAACAAATGATGTCGATGTCGCCGGGGCGACTTGCGCAGCCTTCTTTGAGGACGTGCGCCCCCTCGCTGGCGAGTGCGGTGGTGATACGACCAACGATCTCATCTTCGGTCACAGCTCCGCGGGTCGCGGCCCGGCGCTTCACCCCGTGCTGCCTGACTTGCTGGCGGATTCGTGCGACGTCGATGTCGGCGACGTCCTCCATCGCGAAGGGTCCGGCCGGCATGCCGAACCGGGTGAGCGCCCGGTCGATCTGCCGCGCCGAGGCGCCTTCGTCGAGGAGCAGATACGCCTCACGCACGTAAGACGCCAGCATGCGGTTGGCGACCAAGTCGACACAGTGGCCGACCACGACGCCGACCTTGCCCAGCCGCTTGACCAGCTTGAGGGAGGTGGCGACCACCTCGGGGCCCGTGCCGCGGCCGCGGACAATCTCGATGAGCGGCATCGTGTAGGCGGGACGGAAGTAATGATGGCCGATCACGGACGCCGGTCGCCCGCTCGCACGCGCGAGCTCATCGACGTCGAACGTCGCGGTGGTCGATGCGAGCAGGCAACCGGCACGCGTCGCGCACCCAAGGTCGGCGAAGACCGACGTCTTTACCTTGAGGTCCTCGACCAGGGCCTCAGTGACAATGTCGACCGTGTCGAATTCGTCCAGCGCGGTCGTCGGCGTGATGAGCGCCATTCTGCGTTCGACGGCTTCGGGTGTCAGCGTGCCGTTCAAGACCGACGATTGGTAGCTTCGTCGGATGGTCTGCATCTCGCGCGCGAGGGCCGCCTGGCTGACGTCTTTCAGGAGCACCGGTATGCCAGCGTCGACATAGGTCCTGGCGATGCCGCCGCCCAGTCGGCCGGCGCCCAGGACGGCGGCACGCCCGATGTCGAGAGTCGGCGTGTCCCTGGACACCCCGGCGACCTTTGCCGCTTCGCGCTCGGCGAAGAACAGATGCACCAGGGCGCGCGACGCGTCCGAGAGCACGCAGTCGGCGAACAACTCGCGCTCGAGCGCCGAGCCCGCATCGAAGGGGAGCATACAGGCCGCTTCGATGGCGTTAATGGCGGCGTACGGCGCCGGGTTCTGGGCGATCGGCTCGAGCGCCGCCCGCCGCTCGTCGCAGGCCCGGCGCGCGGCGTCGATGTCCGCTAGCTTGTCAGCGCGATCACGTGTCCGACGAATCTCGCCCCCGGCCGCCCGTTCGCGCGCAAATGCCAGGGCGGCATCGATGAGATTCTGCCGGTTCCCGTCGACGATCCGATCCAGGATGCCCGAGGCGAGCGCCTTGGGCGCGGCGACCGGCTGTCCCCCCGTGCACATATCGAGCGCCATCACCGGACCGCAGAGCCGCGGCAGACGTTGGGTGCCGCCTGCGCCGGGGATGAGACCCAGCAGCACCTCGGGCTGGCCGACCCGCGCGTCGTTTGCGGCGATCCGGTAATGGCACGCCATGGCGAGCTCGAGGCCGCCACCGAGCGCGTGGCCGTGAATGGCGGCGATGGCCGGCTTGGACGCGTCTTCGATCCGCCTGAACCGCGCATGCATCATGGCGGTTCCCTCGAGGGCCTGCTCGCGCGTCGTGAGGGCCCTGAAGATGTTGATGTCGGCGCCGGCGACGAACGTCGCGCCGGCGCCGATGAGCACAAGGGCTCTCACGCCTGGATCGGCGACGCCGCGCTCGACCGACTCCTCAATCGCTTCGAGCACGCCCGGTCCAATCGCGTTGACCGGCGGATTGTCGATCGTGATGACGGCCACGCCGTCCCGGACGTCATACTGCGCAAAAGCAGGCATGGAGGAAATCTAAGGATATCCTTAGATCCTCACATCCTCAGATCGAGATGCAGGAACTTCTGGCGTTTGGTGCGGCGTTTGTGGCCGGCGTGATCAACTCGGTCGCTGGAGGGGGCACGCTCGTCTCGTTCCCGACGCTCATCTGGCTGGGGCTGCCGTCGATCGTCGCCAACGCGACCAACACGGTGTCGCTCTGGCCCGGGTCGCTCGGCAGCGCCTGGGGCTACCGCCGCGAGCTGACGACGGTCGAGCCACGGATGCTGGTGCTCGTGGCGCCAAGCCTGGCGGGAGGCATCGGCGGCGCGCTGCTCCTCCGGCTGACGCCCGCGCCGGTGTTCGACCGTCTGGTGCCGTTCTTGATCCTCGGGGCGACCTGTCTCTTCATGGCGCAGGAGTCTTTGCAGCGGTTACTGATTCGCCCGCAGGCCACGTCCGCCTACGCTCGCGCCTCGGCAGGCTCATCCACCTCGGCACGAGCTTCGGCGGGATGGCTGGCCGGCGCGATCTTCTTTCAGTTACTGGTTGGCTTCTACGGTGGTTACTTCGGCGCTGGTGCCGGCATCCTGATGCTGGCGGCCTTCGGCATTCTCGGCCTTGGCGATATCCACCAGATGAATGGACTCAAGAACCTGCTGGCCGTGAGCATGAACGGCGTCGCAGGTCTCTATTTCGTGTGGCAGCGCATGGTGTCCTGGCCGGAGGCACTGGTCATGGCCGCCGGCGCGGTCGCCGGCGGCATGGGTGGCGCCAGCGTCGCGCGGCGCGTCGGACAACAGACGGTCCGCTATCTCGTTGTCGGGATCGGATTCGGCATGGCCTTATTGCTGCTGGTCCGCCGTTAGGACAAGCGCCGCAGACAGTACTGTCATGAGCAATCGTAAGACGTACTGAAATGTCTGGATCGGAGGGCTGCCGAACGACGATCTCTCGCTTCCGGCCGGCACTGACGGACAAGAGTGTTGGTTGACAGCTCGAATCCACCATCAATGTCGATTTCTCTCTGCGTTCGGCGCCGCTTCCACAGCCCCTCCCCACGGTATTGCTAGAGAATCTCAGGTAACTAGGCGACCCGTCCTCGTGGTGCACTTCTTGCTAAGAATGAGGGTGACCGATCCGCCCTCCTTCAAAGTGATCCGGTCATCACTGAGGTGTCAGATGGAACTCGAGGCTCTTGTTCGTCGTGTCCGAGGTGAATTTCTGGAAATGCCGGGCTTGAGCCTCACCTTCGCACAGGCCACGCGTCTGTGGGGGCTGGAGCGCGAACTCTGTGAACGGGTCGTCGACGCCCTGGTCGGCGCCGCCTTCCTGCGTCGTACGTCAAGCGGCGCCATTACCCGCGCCGACGCCTGATCCGAGACTCAAGGCTCGAATCCCAAGCCCCGAATCCCAAATCCCAAATCCCAAATCCCTGAATTAGACTATCCCCATGCGTCCTGCTGCGCGGCTGGCGGCGGTGGCGGTGATCCTGGTCAGCGCGAGCCTGACATCCGTGCTGGCGCAGCGCTCAGGGGTGTTTCTCGCCTCGCGCGATCATCCGTCTGTCAGGTACTCGACGGCGCCTGTCACCGATCCTGTTGCTCGGTTGAACCGCGCCATCGAAGAGGGGGCGGTCCGGTTGACGTTCAGCCCTGGCAGCGATGAGAGCGGCTACCTGCGGTCCGTGCTTGATGCGCTCCGCGTGCCTGTCGAGTCGCAGGTCGCTGTCTTCTCGCCGACGAGCTTTCAAAGGTCGCGCATCAACTCGAGCAACCCGCGGACAATCTTCTTTGCAGACTCCGTCGCGGTCGCGTGGGTGCGCGGGGGCTCGATGCTCGAAGTCGCCGCCCAGGATCCACAGCAGGGCATCATCTTCTACACGCTCGATCAGCAGACCGCGGACACGCCGCAGTTCAAGCGTAGTGACGAGTGTCTGGCGTGTCACCTCACCTGGGAGACGCTCGGCGTGCCGGGCCTGATGGTCCTCAGCACGCTGTCCCAGCCGGCGGACAACAACTCGTACGCGACGGGCTTTGTGTCCGACCACCGGAGCTCACTCGAGTTGCGCTGGGGCGGCTGGTACGTGACCGGACAGGTAGGATCCGTCCAGCACATGGGCCGGACGGTCGAATCGCTCGACAGGCAATTCGACACGCGCGGGTATCTGTCGCCGCATAGCGACATCGTGGCTCTCATGGTACTCGAGCACCAGACGCGGATGATCAATCTGATCACGCGTGCGGGATGGGAAGCCCGGCTTCCTGGCGAGACCGATGCTCGCGTCGGCAAAGCCGCGCGCGACTTGGTGGACTATCTGTTGTTCGTCGATGAGGTGCCGCTTCCTGGACGTGTTCGAGGGACGTCGAACTTCGCCGAGACGTTCTCGGCCGAGGGGCTGCGTGACAGCAAGGGCCGTTCGCTCAAGCGTCTCGATCTTGACGGGCGGCTGATGCGATATCCGTGCAGCTACATGATCTATAGCGAGGCCTTCGACGCCTTGCCACCTGCGGCCATCGACGCGGTGTACAGGCGGATGTGGGAGGTTCTCTCCGGACAAGAGAAAGGGAATCGGTACGTGCGACTTTCTCTCACCGACCGTCAAGCCATCGTCGAAATTCTGCGAGAGACGAAAAAGAACCTGCCGGATTATTTCCAGCCTGTCACGCGCTGATGCTGGCTCACACGCTCTTACCGCCGGTCTCGACCGTGAGCCGCTGCTCGGCGTGTCGGGCTGCGGTGCGCAGCAGCTCGTCGCTTGCGGCGAAGGCCGCGAGCGCCTGCTCCGAGGTTTCAAGGGTGGACCCGACCATCCGATCGGCGATCTTGATGCGCTCCCCCAGGCTGACCTCGCTGTCGATGAGCGGCAAGAGCAGGCTCCGCATCTGCGGCGGCAAGGCTTGCTCGAGGAATTCGAGCGCGTTGGCGTGAACGACGGCGCTCCCCGACTGGAGGCCGAAATACGCGCTATGGAGGTCGTGTTCCGGCAAGAGCAGCTTCATCAGCCGGAAGATGCGCTCGAGCTCGCGGCTCATCGACTCCTTCAGACTCTTGAGCGCCGGCTCGTTCGTGATGGTTTCGACTGAAATCCGACCCAGCAGCTGATACGAACGGTAGTGTCCCAGAATTTCGGCGGCCAGGACTGTTTCGACCAACTCACGCTCGAGTCGCCGATCGGGGTTGAGCTGGCGCAGCTTGTTGAGTGCCGATACGGTTCGCAACCTTAGGACTGGGTCGGGATCCAGCAGATGTTCCACCAGCACCTGCTCGGCAGCCGGCGTGGCCATCCGCTGCAGCACATCGGGGATGGCGTGGCGGAGCGCAGGAGGCGTTCGGTCGGCCTCGAGCGCCAGCCGAAGGGCGGGAACGACCCCCTCGCCAAGCGCGACGAGCGCGTCGGCTGCGTCTGTGGACAATTCTGGATCGGCCAGGCGGGGCAGGACGAGCGGCGCCGAGGAGACCTTCTCGAGCGAGACGGCCGCCCGCATCGCGTGACGCACCACGTCGGGTGCGATATCACTGAGCAACGTCGTGAGCTGCTCGTCGAAACAGTCGGGCAGCGATCCAATGAGGCGTGCCGCTTCGAGCCGCGCCTGATGGCCGTCGGGCCCTTCGCGGGCGAGCGAGGTGTCGAGCAGAATGCGGACGACGTCAAGCTTCTGCGTTGGGCCGGGACGTGCGAGAAACTGGGCGATAGCCGAAACCACGGAACTGCCGCTCACCTGGTCGATCTCGGCCAGGCGCGTGAGCGGGTCCACGTCGCTCAGCCGAGCGAGGTAGACGAGCGCCTCGGCCCGAACACCGGCATCCTCGTCGCGCAACAGCTGCTCCACACGCGGCAGAACCGTGGCATCGCCGGCCGCGGCGATCAGGGCGATGGCCTTCTTGCGGATCTCGGCCGAACGATGATCGAGCAGCCGCCGCACAGCTTCGTGGCTGACCGGCGCGTCGCGATGCTCGAGGAGCGTCAAGGCGTACAGGATGTCGTCGGGATTGTCAGCGCCCAGCGCGTCGGCCAGCACGTCGGTGGTGGATCGGTCGGCGACCTGCGCCGACAGGCGCTCGGCGTCCACGCGGTGCTCGTAGATGTTGTTCCGCAGGTTCTGCACGTAGTGGCGCTTGGCCGCCGCGGCCGCCGCGATCCATCCGAGCAGCAGCACGAGCGTCAGCGCACTGATCTGGGACTCGTTCAAGCCGAACGAGACGACGCCTAGAAGTACCAGCACGGCGCCAGCGCCATCACCAATCCGCCACACGACCGTGTCGATGATCGCCTTGGCGTGGGCCATCAGGCGCGCGGGAACGGGAAGGTAGAGCAGTTCCACGCTCGACCGGTCGACGGAGTAGCGGAGGACCTGATCGCTCCCCTTGAGCAGCACGGCGGTCACCAGGCTTCCCGAGAGGAGCACGCCGAGCGAACCGGCCGTCAAGGCCAGGGGCACGCTCAGGAGCGCCACGCCGAGGCCGAACCGCGTCAGCAGCCGGGAGGTGAGAAAGAACTGCACGACGAGCGACAGAGTGCCGGCGTAGAAGTTGAACGTGCCGAAAAACGCCGCCAGTTCGTCGGTGTCAGGGCGGAAAGCATGGGCCATCGCTCTGAACTGCCAGGCCACGACGGTCGTGACGAGCGAGGAAAGACCGATCAAGATGGCGATGGTGCGCAGATGCGGCGACCGCCAGACCATCCCGAGGCTTTCGGCGAGACCGTGTGGGTCTTCGGGCCTCTCCACGATCTCAACCGGCTTGATCCTCCGTTCCCTCCAGATCGCTGCGACGAGCGCCGGGCACATCGCCAGAGCCGCGGCCGCCATCAGGAGGAGATTCTCGGTGCCCAGACTCATGGCGGTCGCCCGGGTGACGAGCCCGCCGACAATCCAGCCGCTGACGGCGCCGCCGGCGACGATCCCGAACAGCCGCTTGGCCTCGCGCGTCGTCACGACGTGGTTCGCAAGCGTCCACACCTGCGCGGGCAGCAAGACGCCGGTCACGCTGGCCCAGACGTAGAGGACCGGCAGCATCCAGGTCCGATCTCCCCACGAACCGAGCGCCCAGAAGCCCAGAGTGGCAGCCGAGCACACGACGAGCGTGCCGATGAGCAGCGAGGGCAGCGCCACCCGACGGCTGACGCGGAGGTACGCCGCCATGACGGCGCCGACACTGAGCGCCGCCGCGATGTCGGCGTACGGCAGCCGCTCGGCGCCGTACCGTGCCAGAAACAGCGCATCGCGCGTAGTCTTGGTGACTACGAAGCTCGTGATGATGAGGAAGAGATATGCGAAGAGGAGAGCGGCCCGCGTCGATTCGCCCCGGCGGATCTGGAGCAACCGCTGAAGCATTATCTCGGGATCAGAGTTCTTGGTGCGGCCGGCGCGGGGGCGGGAGCGCTCCGGAGGACGTCTTGCCGATCCTGATAGACGGCCGTGAACACACCGCGCTCGATGTTGAGCGCCGCGGCCCGGCCAGTTGGCACGTAGGCCGGCTGCATGCCGGTGTCAATCTGGAAGACCTTGCCGTCAAACCGGACGCGAATCCGACCGTCCGGAGTCACCGTGTGGGCGATGACGATGGCGCGAGCGTTCTGCTTGGCCAGGACCTCGTCGACCCAGGGCGCGAACGCGTCGGGTTCCAGAGCCAGGTCCCGGTTCCAGAGATGACCATCTTCGCGACCCAGCCCCGAGAGGCTGGCGAGCGGGTCGGCCAGGGTCTTCTCGAGGTCGGTCGTGATCTCGCGTCGGATCGTGGTGTTAACGATATCGCACGTCAGCCCGGCCAGAGCTGGCGGGATGCCGGCGTGGATGAAGACCAGTCCGTTGATCTTGATCATCACGTCGTGCTGGCCGAGCCACTGGCCGTAGATGCCCTGACGGCCGAAGGCGAGGCGCATCTCGACGTACCCGAGCGGCGTCTGCCTCAAGAGATCGTTTCGGATGTTCGGCGCCGCCATCCGAGCGAAGTCCTGCCTGATCGCTTCGGACTCCGGTGACTGAAAGGCGTCGTACTCGCCGCGATGCACGTAGCGCATGTCGCCCACCATGCGCATGACCTCGTGGTTGCCGAGCAACAGATGCACGGCGCCGCCGGTCCGGGCCGCTTCGCTTTCGAGCCGCCGCAGCAGGTCGAGGACTTTTCGCGAGTCGGGGCCTCGGTCGACGACATCGCCGGTTTGCACGAGATGCGTTTTCTGCCCCGACCAGCGCAGTCGAGCGTCGATAAGGCCAGTGGTGCGCAGGATGTCGACGAGCCGCTGGTAGGCGCCGTGCACGTCGCCGATGGCGACGATGCGATCGACGCCGTCAATCTCGCAGGACGCCGCCGCGGCGACGAGGGGTGTGCCCCCCGGCGCCGTGAACAGGCCGAGCGCGAGCGCGCCGGCGAGACAGAAGCCGATCGCGCGGGCCCTCATGAACGTCAGGGGAGAAAGACCCGGGCCTCGCCCTGGCTGGCCGCGAGTTTCTCGAACTCCTTGACGATCGTGTCGCGCCGACTGAGCAAGGCGTCAATCGCTACGCCTTCGACGAAGGCCCCGAGTTCGCGCCTCAGGGTGTCGCGGTCGAGTGCCTTCAGCCGCTCGAAGAACGGCCGGTCGATCCTCGTCCGCTGCTTCTCGAACGGCATGGTCATGAGCCCGGTGAAGGCCCGCGAGTGGTCGATCTTGATGAGGTTCCAGACCGGGTCGATGAGGAGATTGCCGGCGTTGTCGTCGATGTTGGCGGTGAGGTCGTCGAACACGCGCTGCCGATAGATCTGCCGGTTCCACGCCTCAGTGGGGGGAAAGCGTTCCTGCGCGGCTTGGACGTCTCTCAGCATGCGCGCACTCTCGACCCAGAGTTGCACGGCGGATGGTCGACGCTCAACCGTCCGCTCGATCGTCGGGGGCACCATGTCCATCTGCAGCAGGCGGTCCAGTTTATAGGAGGCGATCTCGGACTTGTAGCTCTCCCAGAAGCCGTCACGCCGACCCGGCGGCACGCTCTTGACCGAAGCGCCGGCGGCCAGACCGCCCGGGGCGAAGTACCCGTGCCGCGGCGCGAGGACGCCCACCGGGGTGCTTCCGAACCGCACGAACTGGGCGGTTCGAAGGAACTCTTCGAACTCCTGATAGCGTCCAATCCAGATCTTCGAACTGGTCGGCGCCGGCGCGGCCGCTGCCGTCGCGGGAGCAGTCGCAGGCTGCTGTGCCCGGGTTGGAGCGGCGACCAGAAGGGCGAGGATTAGCCACAACATGAGCCGCATGATTGCCTCCTATGCTTCACATCTCGAGCTGGCCGTGAAACACCATATCCTTCGGCTTGAACTTCTTCTTGATCTCCACCTCACCGAGCTTGGTGAAGACCTCGACCTCTTTGTCGTCCAGCGTGATGGCGTCCGTTCTCGGGAAGAAGAATCCAAGAAGGAGATTGCCTTGATCCTGCTCGACGCGGATGTCACTGACAATGATGTCTGGCTTCTTGTCCCGTCGGAGGACGGTCACGTCTTTGAGGTTGCCGGCCTGGCGCGAATACCGCGCGGGAACGCCGGCGATCGTCACGACGTAAAACGCTTCCTTTTGATCCAGCACGGCTTGAGCGGGTGTACTCACGACGCCACCCAGGCCCACACCGGCTCTCACCACGGCCTGCTTGATGGGAAGCGCGCTGCGCCACGTCATCGTCAGGCGAAGCTGTTGCACGTCCCCGCCACCGCCGCGGCCGCCCCCCCCGCCGCGACCTCCGCCCCCGCCGTCGTCGCCCCCGCCTCCACCGGCATTGATGCGTCCGGTGCCACCGCTGGTGATGTCAGCCGTGGGACCACCTTGGATCACGACGTTGACCTTTTGCGCCCACGGCGAGTCCGTAATGATCTTGTCGACTTCCTTGTCGGACCACATGAGGAAGGGTTTGTCCTCCCAGAAGTCCGCCGCTGCGAGCCCTGCGCAGACCAAGGCCCAAAGGCCGACCACGGCAACCAACCGGCGTGTCATTGACACATCTCCTTCGCGCCAAGGTCCGGCTGACCGCCTTCGCCAAGGCTACGGCGCTTCTCGCCGAAACTTCAGCAGAGGCGGAAGCCGGACACGACGGCCGCTCAAATCGGTCCTATCGTAGCAGGAGATTCGCCCGACAAAGTATGATTTCGACCGACGTGGCCGAAGAGCGTCCAGAGATTCCCCGCCCAAACATCCCGGTCAGTCCCGCCTATCAGCGGGCCACTATCCTGTGGATGGCGGTGATGGCGGCCGCTGGCCTCGGTGCGTGGATCTGGATGTTCGGTGGCGTCGATGGAACTGGCGTCGTGATCTCGGAGGGCCCGCCTGCACAGGCCGACGATGCGGCGGCGGTCGTGGCGAGATTCGGCGCGCCGGAAGTCGATCGGCTCGACGGCCCCGACACGCCCGAGGCGCCGAACACCACACGGACGTTGACCTACACATCACGCCAGCTCCGCATGGTCTTTGTGCGGAGAGCGGTCGGATCGCCGCCGCGCCGGGTCTGGAAGCTCGTCGGCTTCTCAGAGCTTGACGGCCAGCACCTGATCACGGGAGACGAGGCGCTGCGCCGGCTGATGACTCTGCCACCATAACCGGCTTCCAGTCGCCGTTCACTTCGTCAGGATTCACCTCTCCTTCGTCCTCAACATGGATCGGCTGGCGCGCGTCGAGCTCGACGCGCGCCACAACCGCGTCGCCATTCTCGCCGACGGGCGTCGCCTGCCGGTCAGTCGGTCGGGCCACGCGCGGCTAGTCTCGATGCTGTGACTCGACCTGGATGAAGTCGCTGGCTAGTCCCTCGCGCGCGGGGAGGGCCTCGACGAAAGCGTGCCAGGAGTCCGAGCTGCTGTTCTGATCCGACGACAAGGCGCCGCCGCACAGCATCAGACTCGACCGCGCGGCGTCTCGTGGCGTGCACGCCCACATGCGCTTGACCACGAGCGTCACGTCGATCATCGGCACGCGCACGCTGAAGTAGGGTGGCAACAACAAGCCGCCGGCCCGAGGCACTTCCAGTCGCAGGCCCTCGATGCTCAGGTCGATGATATGGGAAGGTTGGTTGTTGACGAAAACGTCGAGCGCGTGAACTGTCTTGCGCGGCGAGCGGCGGACGGGTCGGTCTTGCATGAGCGCCATCGAGATCGTGCAGAGAAGCTCTGCGCGATCGACCGGACGGGACAGATACATGGCTTCGGCGCGCGCCGGCCCGCCTTTGTCGGGGCCGCCGATCACAATCGTCGGGGTCTTCGAATTGCGGACGTTATGACGGCTGATGGTATGCAACCCGCGCCGAAAGGCGAACGAGAAGTCGGCGATGAGCAGGTCGAAGGCGATGGCGCGGAGAGACTCGGCCGCACGCTGACTGCTCGCGCGCTTGAACGGCTCGAGGCCGGCCGAGGCGAGCCATCCGGCCAGCACTTCGCATTCGGCGGCATCGGGAGAGGCGATGAAGATCCGCGATCGCTCGGCCATCTGAGACGGCCGTGGCGGTGCAGGCCCCGTGCCAGTCGGAATTGCCCGGAAACTCGATCGGCGGGCCGTGGGACGATCCACAAAGCTGAAAGACGGATCGTCAGAACCGTCACTCAGCGGTGCTTGATGAAGGTTCCTCGCTGGAGTTCGGTAAATGCCTGCCGCAGCTCGCTCTCGGTGTTCATGACCACCGGCCCATACCACGCGACCGGCTCCTCGATCGGCTTTCCCGACACGAGCAGAAACCGAATGCCCTCATCCCCTGCCTGGACGGTCACCTCGTCGCCGCGATCGAAGATCACGAGCGATCGATTGCCAATCTCCCCCGGGAGGGCCGTGCCCGCAGGCGCGACCGTATCGGTGAAGACAGGACGAGGTTGGGATGCATCGCGAAACGTCCCCGATCCGGCGAACACGTAAGCGAACGCATGCCGCGATGTTTCGACGGCGAGCGTCTTTCGCCTGCCCGGCAGCACCGACACGTCGAGGTAGCGTGGGTCGGCGGCCACGCCCTCGACCGGCCCCGTCTTGCCCCCAAAGGTTCCGCACACCACGCGCACGCGCGTGCCGTCATCCTCGATCACCTCGGGGATATCGCGGGCCGACGCGTTCTGGTACCGCGGGTGGGTCATCTTGAGCGAGGAGGGAAGATTGGCCCAGAGCTGAAATCCGTGCATCCGGCCCTGACCGTCGCCTCTTGGCATTTCCTGATGGAGGATGCCGCTGCCGGCCGTCATCCACTGGATATCGCCCGCACCAAGCGTCCCTACGTTGCCGAGGCTGTCGCCGTGGGTGACCGCGCCCGCCAGGACGTAGGTGATGGTTTCGATCCCGCGGTGCGGATGCCACGGGAAGCCGGCGAGATAGTCGTCGGGATTGTCGCTCCGAAAGTCGTCGAGGAGCAGAAACGGGTCGAAGTCGGAGGTGGCGCCGCTGTTACCGAAGGCGCGGCGCAACCGCACGCCTGCGCCTTCGATGGTGGGGACAGCCTGAGCTACTCGCCTGATGGGTCGGATCGACATGGGTCTCTCGTATTCGAAATAAGGGCGCCTCAGTATCTCATATCTGATACAATTCGGCGGTCGGTGGAAT
>MELA01000149.1 GCA_001767495.1 Acidobacteria bacterium RIFCSPLOWO2_12_FULL_65_11
CCTTCTTCGCCATGGCTTTGAATGCCTCGGCCCGCTTGGTTGTGTCCTTCACGCCGCGGATCCCCTGATCGGTGAACTTTCCGAGCACAATGTAGGTTGCCATCTCTGCCTCCCTTCACAACTACTGCACAGCCGTCAAAGTCAAGAACTCAACGAGAGTATAGAGCGTCGTCATGCTGATGTGTTCGATTGTCCAGGAGTTCGAAGGTCGTTGGCAAGGTGCTCAGCAGGTTGCTGAAGACGCCGTCTAAACGCTGCGGCGCTTATCGAGGGGAATCCTGCTGTAGTGAGGCGGAAGTGTCTACTCTATCGAGGACACTTCCCGCGTCGGCTCCAGCGCGGCGTTAACCGTTCACCCTCGAATGAGCCCGCGCCAGACTCAACCCTCGCGCGTTGGATGCCGTGGCGGATTGTCCCCTAAAGCGGCGCGACGGCGATCGATCGCGGGACCCGATGACGGTGACGTCCGGCCCGGCGGTCGAAACGAGTGATGCCGTTCGTACCCTCTCCCTCGTCGACCGAACGCTGGGCCAAGCGCTCGCCCACGTGGCGGCGACGCCGCGCCGCTGTCGGTCGGCCGATCACTTCGCCTGAATCGACCTGAGATATGCGACGACGTTGTCGATCCGCGCCTGGGCAATCGTGTCCGAGGGGTCGAGTGACTGGAAGATCGGTCCCCAGACAGGCATCTCCGATGATCCGTGCGCCTGCGCGTCCGACCGACCCGCGGTGATGAAGCGTGTTACACGCTCGGCCGGAAACTGTCCACGGTTATTGGCGGCCAGCTTCGTCAGATCCGCGGGCGGTGTCTTGAGGGCGGAGGCGGCGGGCCCCTTGCCGCGTGCGTCACGTCCGTGACACGTGGCGCAGTAATATCTGAAGATGTCGGGTCCGGACAACGACGGCATCACGAGGGTCGGCGTAATGTTGACGGATTGAGGTTGGCCGGCAGTTGCCGCGGTCGCGAAGAGCAACGCAATACCCAATAATCGCATCGTCATGGAACGACTCCTTGTACAGCTGCTCGGTAGAGAAAAAGGGCACCGCACGCGCATCGGAACCGCTCGCACACGGCGGCTGCAGTCTACCGCGCGGGCGGCGTCGCCACAATCACCTACAAGTCGTTTCGCCACTGCCAATCGGCGTGGGCCGATATCCTTGGACATGCTGGAGCCGGCGCTCGCGCGCGCCGCTGCGCACGGCTTTTTCATCATCCACTTGGGCAACGGCAAGGCGGCCTTCGCCGCGCTCTCGAACCACCGCGACGTGGATCTCCAGATCGCCTATCTCGCAGAGTGGGCATAGAACACACCAGGTGCAGACGCAGTCATGAGCACGGTACTCTCGAAAGACGGCACCGCGATCGCGTTCGATCGGTCGGGCAAGGGACCGGCGATCGTCCTGGTGGACGGAGCGCTCTGCCATCGATCGTCGGGACCGAGCAGGCCGCTCGCTGCACTCCTGACGCTGCACTTCACCGTGTTCACCTACGACCGTCGTGGTCGAGGTGAGAGCGGCGACACAGCGCCTTATGCGGTCGAGCGCGAGGTCGAAGACCTCGAAGCCCTCATCAAGGAAGCCGGTGGATCGGCGTTCGTGTACGGCATCTCCTCCGGTGCGGCCCTTGCCCTCGAGGCGGCACGTCGCGGGCTCGCGATCGAGAAGCTGGCGCTCTACGAGGCGCCGTTCATCGTCGACGACAGTCGTCTTTCACTTCCGAAAGACTACGTGGCACAGCTCAACGAGCTGATCGCCGCGGATCGTCGAGCTGACGCGGTCAGGCTTTTCATGAGCGTCGTGGGCGTGCCGACCGTGTTCGTCACCATGATGCGAGTGACGCCAGCGTGGTCGAGACTCAAGTCTGTTGCGCACACGCTCGTCTACGACACGCTCATCGTGCAAGACAACCAGAGAGGCAGGCCACTGCCGGCCGCGCGCTGGGCCTCAGTCACGGCGCCCACGCTCGTGGTGGTTGGCGGGGAGAGCCCCCCGTGGATGCGCAACGCCTCGCACGCGCTGGCAGACGTGCTCCCGAACGCGACGCATCACGCCTTGGAGGGCGAAACGCACATGGTCAGGCCGACGGCTCTCGCTCCGGTGCTGGTCGAGTTCTTCGCGTGCTGAAGAAAGGCCACCACTCGGTCTATGTCGTCTATCTGCGCAACCCCAAGGGCGACGGCAAGGCCGGCTACTACGTCGGCACGACCGGACTCTCCCCCGCTGGCGAACAGTCTGCGTAAGCGGGGGTACGTGGTGTTCGGCGGACACTAGGCGACTTTTGGCAGACGTGACGCGGAACGCTCCTGAGGATACGATGACGGTGCCACTGAAGCTCGGCATCCTTCCATAGCGAGGCTGACACCTATGAAGCGCATTCGCCACGTTCTCTGTGCGTCGGATTTCTCAAGTGCATCGCGTCGCGCCTTTGCCACAGCGGTCACCATGGCACAGTCGCTCGACGCGAAGCTGACGATCGGATATGTGATTCGGCCACTCATCGTGACGGCACCCGAGCAGTACCTCGATGCCGTGACGGTCGATCAACTGCGCAAGGAGGAGCGGCGATGGAGCGCACGACAACTCGAGAAACTGGCCGACAGCGCCAAGAAGGCGGGCGTCAGAGCGGCCACGCTGCTTCGGGACGGCGATCCCAGTGAACAGATCGTCCGTGCCAGCCGATCGACGCGAGCCGATATCATCGTGCTCGGCACACACGGGCGGCGGGGATTGTCAAAATTCTTCCTCGGCAGTGTGGCGGCGCGCGTCGTCGCGACAGCGCCGTGCCCGGTCGTGACAGTCCGAGGGAAATAAGGCAGGACAGGCCGATCCCCGATCAGCACAACTGATCGGGGACGCCTAGATCGCTCAGACCTTACCAGCGAGGTTCGCGACGAGGGCGGTGACTTCCGCCGCCGCCGGAGCCGGCGCCCGCGTACTCCGGCTTCGGGCGCGCCTCATTCACGGTGAGTGCGCGGCCGCCCAGCTGATGCCCGTTCAGCTTCGCAGCGGCCGTCTGTGCTTCCTCGTCTGTGGTCATTTCCACAAACGCAAAGCCCCGAGCTCGACCGGTCGCCATGTCGCGCATGACGCGCACCGAATCGACGGAACCGAAGGGTCCGAACAGCTCTTGCAGCTCGGTCTCACCGATCTCGTATGGGAGATTTCCAACGTACAACTTCCGACTCATACTCTCTACTCCTTGCGCGCTCGTTCCGAGCACGGTCCGCGACCTTCAAAGGCCACGGACGCTTGAGGAAACTCTCCTGAGTGGACTATCCACTCATGCTCGGCGATCACGCAATTGAGGAGCGAGGCAGGAACGGCTGGATCGACTCTCGAAGGCGGAACTAAGCAGTAGGACCGGTGTCCGCCATTCGCTCCAAGACACTATACTGCTGTGACCGTGGTCAGTCAGTCGTACCGATCGGCACGCCGCGTCGTGCTCGTGGGCATCGCCGTCAGCGGCATGCTCTCATGCAGCAACATCATCATCGGCCTTCTGGCGCACTCCATCTCCGTGGTGGCAACGGGGTTCGAGTTTGCCGGCGATACGCTCGCATCGAGCATCGTCTTGATTGGGATGAGGGTGGCGGCTCGGCCGGCTGACGAAGATCACCCGTACGGGCACGGGCGATTCGAGACGCTCTCGGCGTTCGTGGTCGGCGTGGTCCTCGCTGCAGGCGGCGTGATGATCTGTTACCAGTCCTTGCAGGCCATTGGCGAGCCGCACGCGCCCCCCGGCGCGAGCGCCGCCGTGGCGCTCGTCGGCGCGATCGTGCTGCGCACCATCATGTCGTCGGTGAAGTTCCGTGTGGGCCGCCGGCTTCGCAGCTCGGCCCTGGTCGCCGACGCGTGGAATGACGCGGTCGATATTCTGTCGGCGCTCGCCGCCCTGACCGCCGTCGGGCTCGCGACCTACGATCCCGGCCGGTTCCTGGCCGCCGATCACTACGGCGGGTTCGTCGTCGGCATCGTGGTCGTCATCACCGGCATCCGCGTCGTGCGCGACGCGTCGCTCGAGCTCGCAGACACCATGCCGGCGCCGGAGCTGACCGAAGAGATTCTGCGGGTCGCGAGATCGGTGGCGGGCGTGCAGGGTGTCGACAAAGTGTTCGCCCGAAAGACCGGCCTGCAGTATCACATCGATCTGCACATCGAAGTGGATCCGGCGCTGACGGTCGCCGCGTCCCACGCGATTGCCGGGCACGTGCGGGCGACCCTCAAGCGCGACCTGCCGTGGGTGGCCGACGTCCTGGTGCACGTTGAACCAGCAGTCGGCTCGGGATAGGCGGCCCCTGGTCTACTCCGAGCCGTCGGCGCGGGTCACGGCCACCGCACGCTCGTCACCACGGCCTGAAACTCGAACACGCCAGGGATTGCAGCAGACTTCGCAGTCCTGGACGAAGCTGCCTGTCATGTCGGGCTCAAGGTAGATCTCGAGCTGTTCGCCACAGTACGGACACACGACCAGGAATTCGGCTTTCATCAAGAGGCTCCGCGCACTCAGAGGCTTCGCGCGAGACGGAACCCAAAGTCGTTGTAGCGAAAAGAGGGATCGAGCTTGCCGCGCAGGGTGACGCGGCACATCGTGCGCGCGTGACGCCACGATCCGCCCCGCGAGGCGCGCCGCACGCCGTGGTCGGGGCCGGCAGGATTCCGCTCCGGCGACTGGCTGTAATAATCCTTTAATGTTTCCTATCGTCAAGGCATGAGAACAGTTGGGTGACGGCTTACCTCATCTTTTCCACTCTGGTATCCGAATGGCGACTTGAAGGCTTGCCAGTATCGAGACAACAGCTAGATGGCGCTCCAGCCGCCGTCGACCACCAGCGCACTGCCGGTGACGAAGCGCGACTCGTCAGAAGCCAGGAAGAGAGCCGCATCGGCAATGTCCACCGGCTCGGCCTGGTAGTCATCGTGGCGTATTCGCAGTGGCGTTGCAGCCCGGAATTTGTCGGATATCTCTTTGATACGGTGTAACGGCGCGGCCAATGCCGTCTTGGTCGAGCCCGGACAGAGCACGTTGATATTGACTCCGCTCGAGCCATACTCGACAGCAAGCGCCCGGATCATATTGATCACTGCCGCCTTGGCAGTGCAGTAGCTGGCCAGTCCGGCCACTCCCACCATGCCGAAGTTCGACGAGACGGCGACGACCTTCCCATAGCGGGCAGGCACGAAGTGACGGAGCGCCGCCTGGACGCAGCTGAAAATACCGCGCACATTGACGGCCATGCATCGATCGAAATCTTCGATCTTGACCTCCCGCGAATCCCCCATCGGGCCGATTGCGCCCGCTGAACACGCCATGATGTGAAGGGCGCCGTAACGCTCGACGACAGCGTCAACGGCCCGGTCGACGGCCGGCGCATCGCACACGTCGAGCGACAGGAACTCCGCCTTCCCGCCTTCCTTGCGAATCAGTTCGTGGGTCGGATCGCCGCCCTCGTACGGGTTGGGTTGGCGCGAAACGACCATGACCGTTGCGCCTTCCCGGGCATAACGAAGCGCCATCGCGCGGCCGATTCCCGATGTTGCCCCGGTGACAAAGGCGACCTTGCCGGCCAGCCGGACCGATCCGTTTGATGCGGTCATACCACAATCTCCCCATCAATCCGAGATTGCGAGCGCTGAAATTTCATGCCGGAAGCCTTCAAACCATAACCCCGTCATCGACGGGAAGCTGAATGCCGGCGGCGCGCTCATGTCGAAAAAGTCCTTGGCGACGTTCATCACCACGTCCCAATGGCGCACGTCCTTCTGAAATGCGGTGATCTCCGCCACATGTCCCATCGTCAATCCGAAGCCTTCAAGTGTCTCGCGCATCGCTTCAAAGATGAAACGTACCTGGCCTGGAGAATCGCCGACAAACATCGGCGAGCCGTCCGAAGCCGACGCGACCTGTCCCGCGACGCAGACAAGTGTGCCATGGCCTTTCTTGGCAGCGCCGGCAATCGGGTAGATGTCTTTCCACCAGATCGAATCCGGTGTGCTGCCGACGCGTCCGCCCGGGGTAAGGTCGGCAATCGATGTGTAGGCCGCCAACATATCCGTCTTCAACAGACCGGCTGCACCGACGTGGCTCGTGACCGCAGCTTCGTTGCAATGGATCGTTCCCATGACATCGGGCATGTACACTTTTTCGAACGTCGCAGGGCCACCCCGGATATCGAGATGGAACGATGTGAAGTCCAGAAGGTCGGTCACCTTCCCGCCCGCTTGGCCAACCACCTCCAGCATCCGCTGGTAGCACACCCTTGCCTGCTCGACATGGTCCAGCGGATGCGCACAGTTGCCATCGCGGTCTGCTGCGGTCTGACCCGATATGAAGACGAGAGAGCCTTTCTTGCAGGCCGATGAAACCGGATATTTCTTCAGCCAGGCCTGCGAGTCCGGCAGGAAGCACTGCCTTGGTTCCTTGCCCAGATGAGCAATCGCGCGAATCATCAGCCGTGCGCCGCGATGTTGACAGCCGAGATAGCCAACGGGCGTCCAGGCCGGATATTCACTTGGAAAGTACTCGCGGCCGATGTTGAAGACCGTTTCAATGTCGCGAACGTCCGTGTGGAAGGAGACGAGGGCCAGGATGTCACGTAAGCTTCCTCCCGCCTGCTCGAGGATATCCCTCAAGCGCTTGAACAACGCGTGCGCCTGCGCTTCGAGATCGCCCGTGATCACTCCATTCGCATCGAGCGCCACCTGGCCCCCAGTGAACAGGAGGTCGCCGACATGCACAACCGGAGACACCGGTGCGCCGTCGCGCGCAGTGTCGGAGCGAAGGATCTGTCGAACCGACTGTGATTGCTTGCTCATCAGTGTGTTCCTCGTCAAATTCCGCCTGGACACCGACCCCATCCAAACCCGTCCGATTTCCCGCGAAGGATTACTGTCTCGCGAATTGGCGACCTGTTGTCTGTTGTCTGGCCGGGGGGGCAGATCTGAGAACGTTCCGTTAACCCAGGAACCCCTCTAATGTTTCCTCATAGGTGATCACTTAACGGCCAGCACGATTGTGAGGCCGGCGCGCAATCGGCCCGTGCCCATGGTGAACCAGCCGCCTGCGATCGGCGCGAACGCGGAGGTGAGCACCGAAGAGCCCGAGTCGGCCACCGCGCGATCATAGTTCAGAAGGCAACGACGCTGACGACGTTGAGCCTGTAGAAGAGCCCTTCGAGGAAACGACCGTTTTCGACGAGCGGCAGGAGCGGGACGGAAGTAACCGAGACGACTTGCAGGTCGGCAGGACGTCCGCTCATCCAGTCGTACAGCTCAATCTGCTGACTTGGTGTCAACGCGGCGACATCCCCCAGCAGCAACGTGCCGCTCCGCTGCGAGGGCAAGTACCGGCCGACGGGCAGCAGACGGGCGCACACCGGCCGCGCGCACAAGCCCGTCAAAGATGTCACGACCGACTCGATCTCAACGCCACGACAGAGAACGAGAAGGTTTGGCCGTCGCTCTTGGGAGAGCAGGGATCGCAGCCATTTGGCTTCGGAAAACGAGACGCCATCGGACGGACGCACCACGGTCATTTGAACGGATCTCGCCCTCAGACGTGCCCAACGGCGTCATCCCCCCCACCAGCGAGGGATCCGACGGGTGTCGGGTCGCCTACACACGAGGTATTAACGACGTTCGGACGCAAACCGAACAGGCTGGGGGATCCCCTAGGGCTTGGGCGCGCGGCTCGTGCGGAGATAGTGGGGACTGTATTGCAGGCCGTACTGGGTCGTCAGCTTGGTGGTGGCTTTCTGGCGTTTGAATTCCTCGCTGGCCAGACGGATCGCCTCCTGCTCTTCGGCGGTGCATTCGCGCATGGTGATCTCTTCGCGCGGGACGAAGACCACCTGTCCAATCGGCAGGCTGTGCGATCCCGAAATCCCCTCTCCCGGCTGCAGGACGTAGCGGAATTCCGACTGGTGCGGATACCAATCGGTCTCGACGCGGATGACGAGCATCGGCGCAATCGGCCGCTCGATCATGTTGAAGATCGGGGTGTACACGGTGTCCCAGCCAGGCGGGGTCTGAAAGTTCCACGCGCCGCGCAGCGAGATGGCTCCCGCCGGCGTGTTGAGGTCCTCGGGCACGACGAAGGTCCGCGCCATCTGCAGCGCGTTTTCCCGCGTCGTCGTCTCTTCGCGGGTCAGGAATTTGACTTCTTCCTTGAATTTGCCGACGCCGCCCACTGGAAGGATGTAGGTGACGGAAAGGATCGGCTCCCACTTCCCTCCCGTGGGATTCACGTAATAGATCAGCCGGTACTGTCCCTCGCCGTGATACTCGATGTGAAACGATTCGTTCGCCACGAGCGGGGGATAGACCATGAACCCGAGCGCGCTCCCGGCCTCGAGGACGGGACAATGGCGGGCGTGCTGCGGCAGGAGCGGCCGCTGAGCCTCGCGGCGTGGCTTGAGACCGACGCCGGGGCGAGTTGAGTTGGGAAAGAGTCGAACTTCCATGCGCGTATCTTAGCCGGGAATGTCATCCCCGGTGCTAGACTCCGTTGATGGGATCCACGATCCAGCCAATACCGCCGCCGCGTTCGCGCAAGAAAATCCTGCTCGTGTACCCGAAGTTCCCGGTGTCGTTCTGGAGCTTCGGCTTCATCAGGCACATCGGGGGCTTCACGGCCGTGATGCCCCCGCTCGGACTGGCCATCCTCGGGGCGCTGACTCCTCCGGAACTCGACGTCGACATCGTGGACGAGAACGTCGAGCCCATCGACTTTGACGCCGACTGCGATCTCGTCGCGCTGTCCGCGATGGCGATCCAGGAGACGCGCCTCTTCGAGATCGCGGACGCGTTCAGGCGGCGCGGCAAGCTGGTCTGCATGGGCGGCCCGATTTGCAACGTCGTGCCGGAGCGATGCCGCCCGCACTGCGATGTGCTGTTCGAGGGCGAGGGCGAGTACACGTGGAAGCAGTTCCTGGCCGAGTGGCAGCGCGGCACGCACTCGGACCGCTACGTGCAGACAGACAAGATCGACATGCGGGACAGCCCCGCCCCGCGGATTGAGCTGCTCAAGATCGACCGGTACCGCCTGGGATGCGTGCAGACCACGCGGGGCTGTCCGTTCAAGTGCGAGTTCTGCGACATCATCGTCACCTACGGCCGGAAGGTGCGCGCGAAGCCGGTCGAGGCCGTCATCCTCGAACTGGAGCGTTGGGCCAGCCGCGGAGTGGATTTCGTGACGCTGGCCGACGACAACCTGGTAGGCGATCGCGCCTATTGCCGCAAGATGCTACAGGCGGTCGGCGACTGGAACCGGGCGCGCGACGTGCCCATCAGTCTGTACGCGGAGATGTCGGTCGATGCCGTGCGCGACCCCGAGCTGCTCGACCTGTGCCGCCACGCGAACATCACCGAGATGTTCCTCGGCATTGAAACGCCACGCAAGGCCGGGTTGCGGGAAACCTTGAAGATGCAGAACGTCGCGACGGATCTGGTGACGACGGTGAAGACCATCCAGAGTTACGGCATGGTGACCGTCGCCGGCATGATCGTCGGATTCGACAGCGACGATCGCGAGATCTTCGAAGATCAATACGCCTTTCTTCAAGAGGCCGGCATCCCGATTGTCATGCTGGGCCTGCTGCAGGCGATTCCCCGCACCCCGCTCTACGAGCGCCTTGAGAAAGCCGGGCGCCTCCGCTCTCCGGCGCAAGGGAACAACACGCTCTCATTCACCAACATCGAGCCGGTCTGCATGAGGTACGAGGACCTCGTGAACGGCTACCGCACGCTCTTCACCAGGCTCTACACGCTCGAGGCGATCGGCGATCGCTGGCTCGCGAACGTCGACCAATGGCGGAGCGTGCCGACGCGTCCGTGGATCCAGAAGCCGATGGGCCGGTTTCGGCCGTTCATGCTCCTCCAGACGCTCCTCATCCTGAAATGGTACGTCGCCAGACCGTCCCGCTTCGCGTTCTTCTGTCGGATGATCGCCGGCACGCTGGTCAGGCTGCCTCGTGCCGTCCCCCAGACGTTCAGCTATCTCGCGTACTTCATCCATCTCAGAGAGTACGCGGAGAAGGTCGTCGCCAAGGAATGGAGGTTCAGTTATTTCCTCGGCGACGTCGACACGTCTCGCAACCAGTTCGGTGAGGGCGGTGCCATCAACATGGTGAAGAAAGAGGCGGCGGGCGGCCCCAAGGCCGCGGCCTGAGACCGGGCCGGATTCCAGATCTCACACCAGACACACTCGCCGTGACAGCCAGACGCTTCGTCATGACGCCCGTCGGCTCGGCCGGCGACGTCCATCCCTTCGTCGGCCTCGGCCGGGCGCTCCGCGCCCGCGGCCACGAAGTGGTCATCGTCACCGGCGAGACCTTTGAGACGCTCGTCCGCCGGGCCGGCTTGAGCTTTCACGCGACCCATTCGGTGGAAGAGTTCGACCGGATTTCGAAAGATCCTGATCTTTGGCACCCGCGCCGCGGATTGCGGGTCGTCCTGGGACAGGTCGCATCGGCGCTCCAGCTCGGCTACGAGCGCATCAACGACGTGTACGAGCCCGGACGTACGGTACTCGTCGGCCATTCCATCAGCTTCTTCACGCGCATCTTCGAGGAGAAGCACAACGTCCCTGCCGCCACCGTGCACCTGGCGCCGTCGATCTTTCGATCGGATCATGTTCAGCCAGCCATTGCTCCAGGCTTCCATATCTCCCGTGCGCCGCGATGGACGAAGCGGAGCTTCTGGTGGGCAATCGATCGCGTGTTGATCGACCCGCTGATCGCGCCGCACTTGAACCGATTCCGGCACGAACTGGGCCTGCCGCCGGTGACCCGGGTGATGCGCGACTGGATGCACTCGCCACGCCGCATCATCGGCCTGTTCCCTGAGTGGTTCGGGCCTCCACAGCCTGACTGGCCAGCGGCACTGCGACTGACGGGCTTCCCGCTCTACGACGAGTCCGACCAGCAGCAGATCTCGCCGAGGCTCGGACAGTTTCTCGACAAGGGCACGCCGCCCATCGTCTTCACGCCCGGCTCGGCGCACCAGGCGGCCGGGGCCTTTTTCCGCGCGGCAGTCGACGCCTGCGATCACCTCGGGCGACGTGGTCTCCTGCTCACTCGGCATGTCGAGCAGCTGCCCTAACTACCTGCATCCGTGCACCACGAGCCGTACGCGCCGTTGTCGCTCGTGTTGCCACGATGCACGGCGCTCGTCCACCACGGCGGCATCGGGACCTCGGCGCAAGGCCTCGCGGCCGGCGTGCCGCAGTTGACGATGCCAATGGGGTTCGATCAGCCGGACAATGCCACCCGGTTGTTCCGGCTCGGCGTGGGGCGCTGGGTGATGCCATCGAGGTTTCGGGGGAAGACGGTCGCAGCCGCGCTAGGTGAACTCCTCGACGATCCACGGGTCGCTGCCGCCTGTGCGCGCTGGTCGACGCAGGTCAAGACAAGCGCTGCGATCGACCGGACGTGCGATCTGCTGGAGGAGCGTGCAATCTGAAGTCCGGCGCCCTCCAGTGGATCCATGGCCCTTTCCTGGTGTCCGACTGGCACCAACTCCGGATCAAATCGAAACGCCCTACAGGCCGGGCGGCTGGACGGTGCGACAGGTCGTCCACCACGTGCCCGACAGCCATCTCCACGCCTACGCGCGCTTCAAGCTGGCGCTGACCGAGCATGAACCGACGATTAAGCCCTACGACGAAGCGAAGTGGGCCGAACTGCCGGACACACAGACCGTGTCCCCCGAGGTGTCGCTGACACTCCTCGAGGCGCTCCACCAACGTTGGGTCGCCTTGCTGCGCTCGTTGTCCCCCGCGGACTATCGCCGGACGTTTCGGCATCCCGATCGCGGGCGCGTCCTGACGCTCGACGAGGTACTGGGCATCTACGCATGGCACGGTCGCCACCACGTCGCACACATCACTGCACTGCGACAGCGCCAAGGGTGGTAGTGGCGATGCCATTTCTCACTCGCCTGATCGTCAACGCAGCGGCGTTGTGGGTCGCGACGAGGGTCGTGTCGGGCGTCACGTACACGGGCGACTGGCTGCCATTTCTGGGCGTCGCAGCGGTGTTCGGCGTCGTCAACGCCTTCATCCGGCCCGTCGCAAAGATCCTCACCTTCCCGCTCATCATCGTCACGCTCGGCATCTTTGCGCTCGTCGTCAACGGCCTCATCCGGCCCGTCGCAAAGATCCTCACCTTCCCGCTCATCATCGTCACGCTCGGCATCTTTGCGCTCGTCGTCAACGGCCTGATGCTGTGGCTGACCAGCTCGCTCGCCGCGGGGCTCGGCCTGGGCTTCCACGTCGGTGGTTTCTGGTCGGCGTTCTGGGGCGCGCTCGTCGTAAGCATCGTCAGCACGATCCTTTCTCTCCTCGTGGCCGGGCGTTCTGATAAGGTAGAGCCTTGAGGGCCCCTTATGTTGATTAAACGCCCGGCCGACATCCCGAGCTCCGAGATTACCGACCGGAGGGTCTACGTCAACCGGCGCACGTTCATCCGCGCCGCGGCGGCCGCAGCCGCGGCGGCCGGGACCGCGGGTGTGCTGGGCTGCGGTGGGGCCGACACGGGGACGCCGCAGCCGGCGACCAAGCCCACGACCTCGCCCGCGAGCGGGTTCGCCGACGTCACAGAGAGCGCGTTCAGCACCACCGAGCCGGTGAATACGTTGGAGCAGGTCAGCACCTACAACAACTACTACGAGTTCGGCACCGACAAGAGCTCGCCGGCGAGGTACGCGAAGCTGCTCAGGACAGCACCCTGGTCGGTCGCGGTCGAAGGCGAATGCGCCAAGCCGGCCGTCTGGCACCTCGAAGACATCCTCAGGGGGCAAACGCTCGAAGAGCGTATCTATCGGCTGCGCTGCGTCGAGGCCTGGTCGATGGTCATTCCGTGGATCGGGTTCCCGCTCGCTGATTTCATCGCGCGATGCGAGCCGACCTCAAAGGCGAAGTTCGTGCAGTTCTTCACGCTCGACGACGCGGCGCAAATGCCCGGCGTGCGTGTGCCGGTCCTGGACTGGCCGTACACGGAAGGCCTGCGGATGGACGAAGCGATGCATCCGCTGACCATCCTTGCGGTGGGCCTCTACGGCGAGGTGCTGCCGAACCAGAACGGCGCACCGATTCGCCTGGTGGTGCCCTGGAAGTACGGCTTCAAGGGCATCAAGTCGATCGTCCGCATGCGGTTCGTCGAGCAAGAGCCGCGCAGCAGCTGGCAGATCTCGGCGCCGAGCGAGTACGGCTTCTACTCCAACGTCAACCCGAGCGTGGACCATCCGCGCTGGAGCCAGGCGAGAGAGAACCGGCTGCCGGGGTTCCTCAGAAACCGTCCGACGCTGATGTTCAACGGGTACGCCGACCAGGTCGCGCAGCTGTACTCGGGGATGGATCTCCGGCGCAACTTCTAGCCCGACTTTCCACAGACGTCGCTACACGCGTCGCCGATTGCGCTACGAGCCGCCCTTCTTGGGCGGCCCCGCCGCCCGCCGGGCCGCCTCGGCGTGATGGCGCGCGAACTCCTGACTGATGCGATCGAGCACCTGCCGCTCCTGATCCGTGACCTTGCCGAATCCCAGGATCCCGCCCGAGGCCGACGCGATGGCGGTGCAGTAACTGAGGAGATCGCGCTGACTGGCGTCGCGTTCGCCGGCTGGACCCGCCTGCAGGATGGCGCCGATGGCGCGAAGCGTGGTGTCGAAGACTTCCTCTGACGGGCGCGTCGCCAGCCATTTCGCGAGCTGCCGGTCGGCCTCGGAACCCTCGGCAACGCCGCGCGAGCGCGCCGCCTCGACGATCAAGGCGCGCTCCTGGTCCGACACACTGCCTTCGGCCCAGGCCATCTGCACGAGCGGCACGAGGTGGAGCAGCATCACGGTCTCGGGCGTGTAGCCGAGCGCCTGCAGATCCTTCAGAATCTCTTCGTCGGCCACGCCAGCCCGCTCCCCCAGCTGGCGGCGCGCGGCGGCCTCCTCGCCGCGCCGCCGCAGCTTCTCGATCAGTTCCTGTTCTCGTTTATGGAAGTACGCCTCTTCGAGCCCACGGCCCCTCTTCGCAAGTCCATCCTGGTCCGCCACTGCCCCACCCCTCTCCTTGAAGCCGTCGTTCGCCCGCTCAGTTCTTCGTCATGCCGAAGCCGGTAATCACCGCCTCGACGTTGTGGCTGTACCGAAAGCCATAGACGCCGTCGGTGGACTGTAATCTGCCGGCGCCAACGAGTTGCGCCCGGTCATAGCCGGCGACGACGGTGCCGTTGACGGCGCACTCGGCGCGGCCGCCTTTGACGGTCCAGACGATATCCTGCGTGACAGGCTGGCCGACAGCCGCGGCTCGGTTCACCGCGGCGTTCCGCGACGTGTTGAGCAGCGTAAAGACCATCGGGCCGCTGAATCCGCGGACAAGGGCCTGGCCGTCGCCGTACGCGACGCAATAGACGAGGCTCATCTGATCGGTGCCCATGCTGGTACCACCGATGAAGATGCCGTACGAGTGCGGGTGGCTGTTGAGCTCCATGAATCGCGGCTCGAGAAACGTCGCCTTCACCGTGTAGTCGCCGCTCGCCGTATTCGCCGGATTCCAGTAAGTGGTCGCAGGACCGGCGGTGATGTGCAGGGTGTTCCCCTCCTGGACGAACTTCGAGTCGTTGAGCACGCGCCCCTGCCGGGCCGAACTCGCATCGATCTTGCCTGTCCAGCCCTGAACGAAAATGCCGCCTCCTGGAACGACGCGATCGGCGTCTTGCGCGTAGAGCACGGCCCCGGCGGCAAGCGCCACGCCGAGCGTCACGGCTGACATGAATCCGACACGCATGAGAGTCTCCTTCGAAGACGAAAAGGCGCACACAAGGGAAACGCCCGACCGGGCAATGCCGGTGCGGGCGTTTCACATGCGCTTTTTGCGCGTCCCGGTAAGAACCGGGACTTCATTGGTGACGGTCGTTCGTCTGTTCGCGCATCACGCCATTATCAGTGCCTGCGTGAGGCGCCACCCAGGCCCGGCGGAGTTTCCATGAACACCTCCTGGACAAGAGAAGCGTGACGAGAGCTGATTCTACGCCTGCACGATGCTGCTGTCGACCCCTCAAATTTGATCCCGTCCTGCCCGGGACGCAATACTACGTTGGCAACCGTATGTCCGAGATCGAGACAACTTCAGCCCTGCGTGTCCGCAATCTGCGTAAGAGCTTCCAGGAGGTAATCGCCGTCGACGGCATCGATCTGGAGGTGCGCGCGGGCGAGTGTTTCGGCCTGCTCGGCCCCAACGGCGCCGGCAAGACCACGACCGTCGAGATCTGCGAAGGACTGACCGAGCCGGATGCGGGAGAGGTGGAGGTGCTCGGACGCCGCTGGGCCAGCGACGCGGATGCGTTACGACAGCGGCTCGGCATTCAGCTGCAGGAGACACAACTCTCCGACAAGCTGACGGTGGTCGAGACGCTGAACCTGTTCCGCAGCTTCTTTGGTCAAGGTCCAACGCCTGGCGAAGTGATCGCCCTGGTCCAGCTCGAGGAGAAGCGTCACGCGAAAGTGGTGACGCTCTCCGGCGGTCAGAAGCAACGGCTGGCGCTCGCCTGCTCGCTCGTGGGCGATCCCGATCTGCTCTTTCTCGACGAGCCCACGACCGGACTCGACCCGCAGGCCCGGCGCCAGGTATGGGATCTCATCGAAGAGTTCAGGCGAGCCGGCCGCACGATCCTGCTGACGACGCACTATATGGAGGAGGCCGAGCGGCTCTGCGATCGTGTGGCCATCATGGACCACGGCAGGGTCATCGCGCGCGGCAGCCCTCGTGAGCTCATTGAAGATCTGGACCGTCAGGGCAAGCCCCTCACCGAACTGCGCGCGCGCACGGCGACACTCGAGGACGTCTTCGTCTCACTGACGGGACATCACTTGCGCGATGAGTGAAAGCCTTCCGCAGACACGGCGCCAGACGTCGACGCCGGGCCGCGCGGGCCTCGGCCACCCCTTGCTCCAGCTCGTGCTGGTCCGCATCCGCGAGTTCGCGCGCGAGCCCGAGGCGGTATTCTGGGCCATCTTCTTTCCCATTCTGCTGACGGTGGGACTCGGCGTCGCGTTTCGCAACCGCCCGGCCGAGGTGCTGCCGGTTGTGACGTCTTCGTCCACCCTTGCCTCCGCGTTGCGGCAGGATCCGGCGCTCGACGTGACCGAGCTCGCCGCGGACGCTGCCGCCGACCTACTGAGCAGCGGCAAGGTGGTCCTGCTCGTCGAGCCCAGCGCGGATGGCTCGGTGGTGTATCGCTACGACGACACGAACCCGGAGGGTCGCACGGCACGCCTGCTCGCCGATCGCGCGATTCAGCGCGCCGCCGGCCGTGCGGACCCGGTCCCCTTCAGCGATCGATTGGTTCGCGAGGCTGGCTCCCGGTATATTGACTTTGTCGTCCCGGGGCTCGTGGGTTTGGGCATCATGAGCAACACGCTCTGGGGCCTCGGCTTCTCCATCGTGGATTCGCGACGCCGCAAGTTGATCAAGCGCCTGATGGCGACGCCGATGTCGCGCACCGACTACCTGTTGTCTCACTTGTTCTGGCGGATGATGGTGCTCGTGGTCGAGGTCGGCGTGCCGGTGGGATTTGGCGTGCTGGCGTTCGGCGTGCCGGTGCGTGGTCGCCTGCTGGATCTGGTCGTGCTGTGCGTGCTCGCCTCGCTCGCGTTCAGCGCCATGGGCCTCCTCTGTGCCTCCCGCGCACGAACGATCGAAGGCGTGTCGGGCCTGATTAATCTGGCGCAGGTGCCGATGTGGATTCTCTCCGGCGTGTTCTTTACCTCAGAGCGCTTCCCGGACGCCGCGCAGCCTTTTATCCGGGCGTTGCCGCTGACGGCGCTGATTGACGCGCTGCGCGCCCACATGCTGTGGGGCGCGAGCCTGCCGCAACTCGCTCCGCAGCTCGGCACACTCGGCGCCTGGCTGGTGGTGTGTTTCGCTCTGGCGCTGAAGCTCTTCCGCTGGCGCTGACGCGATGTTCCGCAGACGGTTTCACGGAGCGCGGCGTTTCTTTCTGATCGTGCCAGGCATTCTCGTGGCGCTCGCCCTGACTGGCGTGCTCTACCAGACCCTGAGCGTTCGGCGCTGGTCTACCCGCTTTCCGCCGCCGGGCAGGCTGGTCGACGTGGGCGGACGTCGGCTGCACCTTATTTGTACAGGTGAAGGCGCGCCCACCGTGATTTTTGAGTCGAGCGGGTTTGGCAGTTCGCTCGGCTTTGACGCCGTGCGAGCGGAGGTCAGCATTCAGACGCGAGCCTGTGCGTACGACCGCATGGAGATGGCGTGGAGCGATGCGGGTGACGCCGTCATCTCCGCCGGACTGTTGGCCGACGATCTGGAGCGGCTGCTGGATCGGGCCCGCCTCGCTCCGCCCTACATCCTCGTCCCCGCGTCGATTGGTGGTCTGACCGTCGAGTTGTTTGCGCGACGGCATCCCGAACAGGTTGCGGGGCTGGTTTTCGTCGATGCCGCACAGAGCGCGCTCGCCGAACGTGCGGCGCTCAGCCGCGGCGTTTCCATCGTGCAGCGGACGCCGTCGGCTGCAGCGCCTGGTTAGACCGCGTGGCTTGTGCGGCCTCATACAGCGTTTCGGGAGCGATATCAGCCCCATTGGGCCAGACCACGGTGCCGCCCTCGATGAAGAAGCGTCGAAAGTAGCTGGGTGTCCTCAAGGGCTTGAACACGGGGCCGTCGAGCCACAGTTCAAAATCGACCGTTGACTCGGACTGGTCGTTGAACACGAGGTGAATCCGAAACTCGCCTCGATACTCGGCTCGAACGACACCTGGTAGGAAAGCCATGATGGGCCTACTCCAATGGCGCGATCTTCTCGAGCGGTTGACCCGCTTTCGTCTTCGCCCAATTCGCCTCGAGTTCGGCCCGGTGAAGGACCGCCCATTGGCGAATCAGCCGCAGCGCCGTTTTCGACTGAATGTTGCCGACGACCATCTTACCGCTGAAGTCGAACTTGCCGTCCTGGCCTTGATGCTCGGCGTGGAAGTGTGCCGGGGCATGTTCCTTGTAGTACATCCGCACGATGATTCCGAAGAAGGTCGAAATGATAGGCACGGCGGCAGTATACCGTCGTCGGCGTGAGGCTACCTGCCTCGCGCCTTCAGGGGCCCTCTTTCAATCTCTTTGATTTTCGATCCGGATGTTGGTTATTCAGCGGTCAACGACCGGCGCTGAGCCGCGCGGATCTGCGACACGTTACCACGGACGACAACACCGCGTCGGCTCCAGCGCCTGGTTAGCCGGCCCGCCAGTTTGTTGCCGTAGTCTTTGAACTCATTCAACATACCGCTGGTTGGTGGGTTTGGTAACCTGATTGGAAATTAGCGCGTTAACAAACCCACCAAGAGAGTAAGCTAGGCGCAGCTGAAAACCCATGGCTCATACCCTAAAGGTTGTTGCTGCGGAAGCCCTAACGAAAGGCGCGCTCGTTCGGTTGCTGCGACGAGGCGGCCATTATGTGGCTCGGAAGATTAGCGGATTCGGTGAGGGCGTGCCGAGCGTCTGGGTTACAACCGAGGCAGCCAGCAAAGGCAGGCTCGTCGTCGTGCGTCGCGGCAACAAACGTAAGAGCTAGTCTTCCTCTTTCCCGTCTGGCTCAAGTAAGTCGTGTATCCGTTTTACGCGACTTCCTATCACGAATAGCTGCACCATAACAAAAGCCAGACCGAGGAGGATGATTACGGCCGCATCGTTATTCATCGCGCCTTCCTTCTCTGCGTCCGGCGTTTCTTCGGCTTCGCCTTCCGCGTATCCGCATCGTACGAATTCATTTTGAGCTTGGTTCGGCCTTGAATTGTCCAACGCGCGAAATGAGCCGCGCGTCTCGGCGACATGATCGCACAGACCGTGAAACGCGTCGGCTCCATTTCGATGTTGGACGGCCGCTCGACCGAGCGATCACCGGCCGAAACGCTCGCGAGAGCCCAGACGCGCGAACAACCCGTGAAGCGGCGCGCCGCCCCACCACGTCGGCAACCCAAAACGGTGGCGTGAAGCACGGCGCTCGACTAGTCCCATCGACGGCATGACCAACCCGGCCGAACCCACGCGGGCGCGAGCGCTCGACGATGGCCAGGGCCCAGATTCGAGAACTACCGAACGAGGGGAAGCCGGCGGCGCGCCGCCGATCGAGAGTGCAACGTTGGTCGAAACGGACGCCGACGCGCTGAGTTGACCCCGCCGCCCGATCGGTCGTCCTCCGAAGAGTGATCCGAAGTTCTTCGGTTTTCGCCCGTCCGTCCAACGTCGGCGCTGAGCCGCGCGGCTCGGCGACACCTTACCACGGACGAAAAAGCCGCGTCGGCTCCAGCGCAAGTTAGACGGCCCGTTCGAATTTGTTAAGTGTCGCCTTGATTCTTGCCACCTGATTGATGTGCACGAGATCGTGGCCGGCGCAAAGACGAACCATTTCCTCAAGAGTCTGTTCACCACGCTCGGCATGAACCGCAACCCTTCGCAGGTCGGCCTTTGAGGCACGCCCCAGTAAGTTGAGATTCGATTCCCGGAACACCGTGAACTGTCTCAGCGCCTGCTGAGGATCGGCCTCTCGATAATGGAGCCGCGATGCCCAGAGATCTTGGTCGTAGCCGATGAGCGGAGGGCGTTCGTGGGCCAGCGTCATGCGTAGGCGAAACCCCCAGACCAATTCGGAATCAGCCAGATGTTGCAGTACGTCGGTGACCGACCACTTGCCGTCCGCTTCCGGTTCCTTAAGCTGTTGCACTGATAGACCCTGAAGCGCTTCGTCGAGCACCCGTGCCGTCTGTGTAAGAACGTCGAGAGGATTCCTATTGCCGAGGAGGTCTAGAAGCGCGGCCACGTATTGAGCCGCGTGCTCAGGTGCTGAGGCCGCTGAGTTGGTGAAGACTGACATTTCAAGACTCAGTTCGAAATTGATGGCCGTCTAACGTTGGCGCTGAGCCGCGGCGCATCTCTTACCACGCGCGCCGTCGGCTCCAGCGCGCAGTTAGACAGCTCAGATCCGCGCTATTCGGCAGGCAATCAGGGGACCTTCCGTGTCTCACGTTGAAAGCACTGGCGGCCGGCGCCGTGCGACCAAAAAGCGTCGCCTGTGGGCCGACCTGCCTCTCCCGAATCACGCTCGAACCGCGCACACAGTTCGTACGTCTCGGCTTCCAGCGGCCGGTACTCGTAGGGGTCGCTCGTGCTCGGGTCAGTGAATCTGACATTTCCTCCCGGCTCCTTCCGGAGTCCGTCTAACGACTCGGGGAGGCTCGCATGCCGAGTCCAATAGAGATCGACCGCCCGCGCCATGCTGGCCAAGTCTTGAACGCGGCGCTCGTCCATCCGACGCGCGCGCTCTTCGGCGGGTGAACCAATAAGGGAGATTCCCACCGCGACTGCCGCAATGACGACGGCTGTCACGAGGACGCCAAGAACTTGAGGCCGCGAGAGCTTCTTCACGCTTTGACGTCCTTCTCGTCAAGGCGCAGGTCGGAGAGGTAGTACCAAAAGATCGTCCCGGCGATCACGCCGACGGTCAGCACCTTCAGCACAAATCGTACGGTCAGCTCGCCACCAAGAAGGCTGTAAACGAGGCTCGTGAAGTCGCCGATCAACACGCACGCCGCAACGAACAGCGTCAGGTAGGTCAACCATCGCCGAATGGGCGACGTACGTTTGCTCGCGTCCAAATTGGTGGCACGGTTCGTGAGCCGAGATACGTACAGAAACACGGGCAGCGCAACAATCAAAGCCGAGACCGAAAATCGGATCGACTCACGGAGGTACGTCTCCGGCAGCGACGAAGCAGGATCTGGAAGCGCCCGGTTAATGAACTGGAACAGAAGACTTCCCAGATTGAACGCAATGACATACAGGGTCGTGAAGAGCAGGAGGTACATGAACGCCTCCCGCGCAAAAAGTGACGGCCTTGGCCGAGGAACGGGTATCGGAAACTCGATCGGGGCAAAGGCCGCTAGTGCCCTGTTCACCTGCTCGGGCTTCCAACCAGCCCCCCTGAGAGCCTGTTCGACCTGGGCGCGTGGCAATCCGCGGCCCAGCGCGTCCCTGACAAAGTCGATCAATTCGTCGCTGGCAGCCATGGTTCTCACCCTCTCTTGAGAAACCGACCAATGCATGTTCTTCAGAACTCGACATTGCCTGTCTAACGCTCGGCATCAGCCGCGCCGCCTTGCGGCGTCGGCTGCATGCCGTTGTTATGCCTCAATCCCGGATTTCCCACTGTGGATTCCATACGACCTCCCAGAGATGCTGATCGGGATCCTGAAAGTAGCCCGCGTAACCGCCCCAGAAGGTTTCCTGAGCCGGCTTTACGATGACGGCGCCAGCATTTGTGGCTTGCTCCATAACCGCATCGACTTCTGCTTTGGAGATGCCCCAGTAGCTGTTGAAAATTGAAGCGGCGGCTCCTCACTGCTCGTGATACACGAGTGGTGACCAAACCGAGGCTGAAGGCCTCACAGAGAAGGAGCCGCCATGAAAACGAAGTCTCGCATAGCCCCTGTCGTTCCCCAAGCTGAATCCCTGCGTCACCTGCCCTTGGTGGATTTGCTCGTCGATACGCGCACGGAGTTGCTGGAGCTGGCCCAGAAGTCTGGAATGAAGGTGTTTCTCACGATGCTGGAGGAAGATCGGACGGCGTTGTGTGGGCTGCGGTACGCCCACGAGCCTGACCGGCCAGCGAGTCGGGCGGGCCGCACGCCGAGTGAGGTCGTCCTGGGCGGGCGAAAGGTGACGATGCAGCGGCCGCGCGTGCGCACGGCGGACGGCGAAGTGCCGCTGCCGACGTTCCAGACGATGGCGGCCACCGATCCGCTTGACCGGCGCGTCGTCGAACAGATGCTGGTCGGCGTGGCCACGCGGCAGTACGCGCGGAGCTTGGAGCCGGTCGGCCCCGAGATGACGGTCCGTGGGATCAGTAAGAGCGCCGTCAGTCGCCGGTTCGTCGCGCGGACGAAGGCACAGTTGCTGGCGTGGCAAACGACCCCGTTGGACACGCTCGCGTTGGCGGTGCTCCTGATCGATGGGGTGCACGTCGGCGAACACTGCCTCCTCGTCGCGCTGGGGATCACCGAGGACGGGACGAAACACGCCTTGGGTCTCTGGGAGGGCTCGACGGAGAATGCGACGCTCTGTCAGAGCTTGCTCACGAATCTGCAGAGTCGCGGGCTGCGCACCAATCGCAGCCTGCTGGTGATTCTCGACGGCTCGAAAGCGTTGCATCGAGCGGTCCGGGACACGTTTGGCGACCTGGCGCTGATCCAGCGCTGCCAAATTCACAAGCTGCGGAATATTCTCGACCACTTGCCGGAGCGGCAGCGCCCGTGGGTCAAAGCGATCCTTAACCGGGCGTACGCCAGCGACGACGTGCCGAAGGCCACGCGCCTACTCAAGGATCTCGCCACCCGGCTCGAGGCCGACTATCCCAGCGCGGCCGAGAGCGTGCGCGAAGGCCTCGAGGAAACCCTGACGATCATCGGTCTGAAGTTGCCGACGGTGCTGCGGCGATCCTTGAGCACGACCAACGCGGCCGAAAGCCTCATCAGCCGCACGCGTCAGGTGAAACGAAACGTCAAGCGGTGGCGCGGCGGGCAGATGGTGGTACGCTGGGTCGCCGCCGGCGTCCTCGAAGCCGTCAAAGGCTTCCGACGCTTGAAGGGCTACAAAGAAATGCCGCAATTGGTCGCAGCCCTGCGGGCTCGGGATCAGCAGCTCGGCGTCGTGAAGGTCGCAGCGGAGCATGTCGCGTAGTCGTCATCCGAGCCGCCGCTGAATTTCAACAGGTGCCGGGGCAATTCCTCTGCTTTGGACGAGACGTTATGCCCGAGTGTGAACTCTGTGGGACTTGGGTCGCTTAGAGGAAGACCTGAATCGTGGGAAATGCTGCCGCGTGGCCAGATTGCTAACTTCGATCCGCCATGCAAATCAAAAAAAGCCACCGCCCGATGTTCGAATTCTTTGCCGATAATGCCTTCCGTCCTTAGGCCAAGGCCATCGCGATAGAAGCGAAGCGCCCGCTCCAAGTCGTTAACGCCGATGGTAACCACT
>MELA01000150.1:0-2945 GCA_001767495.1 Acidobacteria bacterium RIFCSPLOWO2_12_FULL_65_11
CGTCGAGGCGATCGAGCAGCGCTATCCGGACCGGCACGTCGAGCACGTCGAGCGCCTCGCCCATCACGCGTTCGAGGGGCACGCCTGGCGGAAGGCGCTGACCTACCTCCACCAGGCCGGCCTGAAGGCGTTCAGCCGGTGCGCCCACAGGGAGGCTGTTGCGTGTTACGAGCAGGCGCTCGTGGCCCTCGCGCACCTCCCGGAGGGCCGGGAGAAGACCGCGGAGGCGATCGACCTGCGACTCGACCTCCGCAAGGCGCTTCAGCCGCTCGGCGAGTTCGGGCGAATTCTCGAATGCCTGCGAGACGCCGAGGCGCTCGCGCGGAGCCTCGGCGACCAACGGCGCCTCGGGCGGGCGTCGGCCTTCCTGGCCGACTACTTCCGCCTCATGGGGGATCAGGACCGCGCGATCGAATACGGCCACCAGGCGCTCGCGCTTGCCGACGCCCTCGGCGACTTCGCGCTCCAGGTGCATTCCAACACGTACTTGGGTCAGACCTTTCACGCCCGTGGCGACTATCGCGGCGCGGTCCAGTTTCTCCAGAAGAATGTCGCGGCGCTCGTCGGCGGGCGGGAGCACGACTCCCTCGGCGTCACCCAGCTCCCGTCGGTCCACTCGCGCACGTGTCTCGTGCGGTCCCTCGCGGAGCTGGGAGAGTTCGCCGAGGGGATCCGGTGGGGCGAAGAGGCGGTGCGGATCTCCGAATCGAGCGACCATCCGTTCACGCTCGCCACCGCGTACGCCGGGCTCGGCAGTCTCTACGTCCGGAAGGGCGATCTCCACGCGGCGATTCCGATCCTCGAGCGTGGCCTGGAGCTTTGCCGGAGCTGGAACCTCTCGCTCTGGTTCCCGACGATCGCCTCCGCGCTGGGCGAGGGATTCGCGCTGGCGGGACGCGTCGCCGACGCAGTGCCGCTGCTCGAACGGGCCGTGGAGCAGTCGGCCGCCATGCGCCTCATGGGGGGCCACGCGCCGATGCTGGCGTGCCTCGGCGAGGCGTACCTCCTCGCCGGCCGGCACGACGACGCGAGCGGCAGCGCGGCGCGGGCGCTCGCGCTCGCGCGCGACCACAAGGAGCGGGGTCACGAAGCGTGGGCCCTCAGGCTTCAAGGCGAGATCGCGCTGCGCGCGGGGGCGTGTTCCCCCGATACGGCCATCGACAGGCTGCGCGAAGCCCTGACGCTCGCGACGGAGCTGGCGATGCGCCCACTCGTCGCGCGTTGCCGTGCGGCGCTCGGGCAGGCTTACCATCGGGCCGGCAGGCCGGCTGACGCCCGGGAGCATCTGGGCGCCGCCGCGGCTCTCCTCCAAGAGATGGGCATGACGCTCTGGCTGGGAGAGGCAGAGGCGGCGCTGGCGGAGTTACGGTGAGAGGACCTTCCCCTTGACCGTCGAGGTCTCGACGCGCACGTCCGTCACCTCGCGCGCGTAGCGCTTCACCAGCCGGCGGACTTCGAGCGCGAATGCTTCGGCGGCGTGGGCGTCGAGCTCGCCGACGAGCTCGACGCGAAAGACGCCGTCGGGACGCTTCTTCTTCGCCACGAGTGACGCGTCTACGCCTATCCCCGCTTCCTCCTGACGAGCTTCAGCTTGTGCTTCTTCGCGAGCGCCTTCACCGCTTTGCTGAGCTGGTCGAGCGCTCTGTCCTTCTTCCACCGGAACTCGAGGACGATCCTGCGCTTCTTACCCCGCTTCATGGATGGCTTGAACGGCATGGTGACCCCTCCTTTGGGTGTGAGTGGGAACCGGGACCGGCGGGCACCTCACCCGCGCGCATCCTCGATCCTATCGAACAAATCGTCGGCATGGAAGACGCCCGTGGGCGTATCGAGATCCCTGACGGTGTAGTAGCCCTCGGCGGGCTCGTACTCTCCGCGGAGCTCGACCGGCTCGCCGAGCGCGACGCGGACGTACAGCGCGGTCAGGTTGTGCTTTCCGGTGAGATCGAAGATGTTCATGCCGGACGGGAAACGTCCAGCGTTGATCTCGGTGACGCAGGCAACGCCGGCCCGGTTCTCGCGCAGGTCGAAGTTGAACGTCCCGGAAGCCTTCGGGTCAATGGCGCGAATTGCGCGCGCGCACGTCTCGACGGCCCGGGGCTCGCACACGGTCTTGGCGAGGTGAGACACCGACGAGATTCCGCTCGGATGCGCACCGCCGCCAAAGTACGAGAGACGCTCGCACGTCTTGGTCAGGACGAGCGTGCCGTCCTTCCACAGGGACTGGCAGGAGAAGTCCCGGCCGGGGAGGTACTCGGAGAGCGTGAACGAGGTCACTGGAATCCCGCGCATCTCCCGCCAGTACGCGATCCAGCTCCGCGCCTGTTCGGCGCGCTTCACCGGGATCGCCCCCATCGAGCCGCTGCCCGACCGGATGCGGCACCAGACCAGGGAGCGCGCCGGCAGCCGGGCGAAGATCCTGCCGATCGCGCGGAGGCTCGTCACCGGGTAGGTGAGGGGCGCCGGAATGCCGCGGGCACGGAGGAACCTGGTAAGGCGGTACTTGTCCTGGCAGAGCTCGATGAGGCGCTTGCGGGGAAGGAACAGGCGGCAGGAGATCCGCGCCCGGGCGCGGGCGAACGCGGCGACGTCCGCGTCCGTCGTCGGGATCAGGAGGTCGATCCTCTCCCGCGTGACGACATGCCGCAGGGCGCGCAGGAAGCCGGGGTCCGCCAGGGAAGGCACGAGATAGTTGCGATGCGCCGTCGATTTCCTGAGGACGAAGCGATCCGAGTGGCACCCGACGATGAACAGCGCGCGATCGCCGGCTCTCAGGCTCCGGATGAGATTGCTCGTCGCCGCCGTTCCCGCGCCGGTCACGAGCAGGCGCGCGCTCATGGGCGCCGAAGCCTCGGGACGATCCTCCGCCTGCGAAACGCGCGCCGGATGACCCGGCGGTACCGGCCCCGGTTCAGCGTCGCGTCGGCGGCGAGCATGTTGGCGGC
>MELA01000150.1:3020-3277 GCA_001767495.1 Acidobacteria bacterium RIFCSPLOWO2_12_FULL_65_11
GTTCTCCAGGCGAGGGCGAGGAGCCTCGCGAAGTCCGCCGTGGCGTCGCGCAGTACCTCGGCGAAGCCGTCGGGGTTCAGCCGGAAGCGTTTGACGAACTCCCGGCGGATCGCGGGGTTCCTGGCGCCCGATGCGCGCGTCGAGCGCCGCGCGAGGTCCGCGGAAATGAGCCCGCGGCGCACGAGATGGTCCTCGTAGATCTCGACGAGGATATCGAACGCGGCGCCGAGGAAGGGCTGCGCGTACGTGTGCTTGTC
>MELA01000150.1:3351-4350 GCA_001767495.1 Acidobacteria bacterium RIFCSPLOWO2_12_FULL_65_11
TCCGGCCTCTCCGGTACTCGCCGATCTGCGAGAGAAGGTTCACCGAGAAGAGCTTGCCCTTCGTCTGCTCGAGCACGCGGCTCACGACGCGGTCGAAGTGCAGCTCGCCGACGAGGGACACGAGGTCGGCGCCGGCCTCCTCGTGAGACTTGTGCTCGAACTCGCGCCGGCCCTCGGGCGCTCGCCCGATCACGCTCTTCAAGATCTGGTGGCCGACCTCGTGCGCGACCACGTCGAAATTCTCGCAGTACGGCTGCGAAGGACGTGCGCCGGCGAAGCCGAACTCGATGTAGCCGTCGCCGGACCAGGCGTTGTCGCCCAGCTTCGGCACGCGGGGAATGATCTCCAGCCGGCGCTGCCGCCCGGGGATGATCCAGCGTACCCGCCGGCCGAGGTAATGCTCCCAGATCTGGAGCACGGTGGCGACCGACGCGAAGACCGCCGCGGACGAGAACGCGCGGGTCCGTGGCACGACGGAGTCGAAATGTCCCTCGGCGTTCGGCCGCACGGAATCGAAGCGACGCTTGGTCCGCGGATACGGAGGTCGCCACACATAGTCACCGGTCGCGGGGTCCCGGTACGGATCCTTGTTCAGTGCGTCGATCACGTAGAGACGCCGGCCGGCTGGTCCGGGCGCGATGCCGCCCGGGCGGGCGTTGGCGCGGACGAGTCGCGGCGTGTCGAAACCGCGGGTGATGCGCGGCTCCGGATAGAGCAAGAACCGCATCCCCTGAGGATTGAAGCGGAACCGCCTCATCGGCACATTTTAGGTTCTGCCGTGAGGGACTCGAGGCGGGCGCGGAGGACCCATCAAGCGCGCCCTTCGAGCGCGCGCTTGAGCTGGTCCAGATGGTTGTCGTCGTGCCAGGCCATCAGCGTGACGAAGTCGTCCACGGTCATGCGGCCGCGCTGGGGATGGACGGCGCCGCGCGTCCACTGCCCGGGCGCGAGCGTGCGGAGGTACGCCAGCGACTCCTCGCGGCGCCGGCGGAACGCGGC
>MELA01000150.1:4482-4842 GCA_001767495.1 Acidobacteria bacterium RIFCSPLOWO2_12_FULL_65_11
TCGCGTCGGGGCGGCGGGCGAGCGCCGCCTCGCTCTGACCGCGGATCGCGGCAGCGAGCTCGTCGGCGGTGCGCTCCAGTCGCTTCAGGCGGTCGGCGGCGGGCTGCTTCGCGTACTCTTCCATGGTCGGCATGGCAAGAATGTACGGCAACCGCGCCGGGCGCGCTACCTCGAATCTCCCCGGGGTGCTCCGTGTCTTCCCGTCAACAAGGGAGCAAAGGATGGAAGTGAAGGAAACGGTTGACGACCGTCCCCGGGCCGGCTGGCTCAGGGTGACCGCGCTCCTGCACCCGACCGTGAACCCCTACGAGGACTTCCTCGTCAACGTGATGATCCCCGCTCGCGCGGGCGCGCGCGGCA
>MELA01000150.1:5031-8309 GCA_001767495.1 Acidobacteria bacterium RIFCSPLOWO2_12_FULL_65_11
TGGTTGTTGTGGAGGCTCTCTCCGGCCGTCATCCATGACAGGCTCGACCAGTTGTACGCGGTGTTCTCGAAGTTCTTCGTGCCGCGCCAGTGACCGAGGACGTTGATGAGCGGAGCCAGGACGAACACGTACAGGACCGCGTGCACGCCGGCCGCGATGAGCCCGGCCCAGACCCCGAGCAGCGCGCACAGCAGCGCGATGCCGACGACCGGGCCGACCCAGCCCCGGGAGAACACGGCCCGGTCGAGCCGATCGTCCTGGATGTCCGGCGCGAACTTCCTGAGCGTCTCGGGGTTCCCGGCTTCCCGGGCGTAGTAGTAGGCGTTGAGGATCTGGAGCCGCCAGAAGCCGAGCAGGCGCGGGCTGTGCGGGTCGCCCTCCTGGTCCGTGTACGTATGGTGCTTTCGGTGAACCGCCACCCACTCTCGACGGTGCTGCCCGGTGGTCAGCCAGAGGACCGTACGGAAGACGACGTCCGCGACGGGGTGGACCGTGAGCGACCGGTGCGCGAGCGCCCGGTGCAGGTACACCGACGTCGCGAAGACGGCGGCTTGCGCGAGCCCGACGGCGACCAGCAGCGCGATCGAGGCGTGGGTGGCGGTCAGCAGAGCGGAGCGCTAGACCTTGCGGACGTTCGCAGCCTGCAGCCCCTTCGGGCCGCGGGTGACTTCGAACTCGACCGAATCACCTTCGGCGAGGCTCTTGAAGCCCTGCGCCTGGACGGCGCTGTAATGGACGAACACGTCCTCGCCGCCCTCCTGGGTGATGAAGCCGAAACCCTTCGCGTCGTTGAACCACTTCACTTTTCCGGTCGCCATGACTCGAAACCTCTCTTCGGGGATCGTCCCCCTGGTTGCTCCCGCCGTGGTGGCGGGGTTGTCCGCCGACATTGGCAGACAAACAGAAACGCCGCGCGAACTGGATCTCGCGCGGCGTGTATCTCAGACTGCGAAAAACACGTACCGAATCTGACCAGCACCGTGCACAGCATGACACGGCGCGGGCCGCGGCGTCAATCGAATTCTCGCAGTCGGTGCGGCGCGGCATCGCGATGGAGGCCCGCGTCGATTCGAACGCTCCGCGCATCTGCCGGCGGTGCCGGGGTGTCCCAAGGCCGCCAGAACTCTCCGGGGAGGAGCCGAGGATCACCATGGGCTTGATGAAGGGGCAGACACGGTGCAGGGTGCTCAAAGAAAGGCTCGCGTGATCGACTTCGGGCGCGAGATCATGGGCGACCTCGCCGCGGCGGAGCGCCGCGAGTGGCTCTGCACGAACGGCATCGGCGGGTTCGCGTCCGGCACGGTCGCGGGCACGCTCACGCGCCGGTACCAGGGGCTGCTCGTCGCCGCGCTCAAGCCGCCGCTCGGGCGCACGCTCCTCGTGGCCAAAGTGGACGAGACCGTCGAGTACGACGGTCTGGCGCGCTCGCTTTCAGCCAACCGCTGGGCGAGCGGCGCGGTCGATCCACACGGCGACCGCGAGATCGAGCGGTTCGCGCTCGACGGCACGACGCCGGTCTGGACCTACGCGATCGGCGCCGCCCTCGTCGAGAAGCGCGTCTGGATGGAGCAGGGCGCCAACACCACCTACGTGCGCTACCGCGCGCTCAGGGCTCGAGGGCACGTCGCACTCCAGCTGAAGGTGCTCGTGAACTATCGCGACTATCACGGCACCACGCGCGGCGACGGCTGGCAGATGCACGTGGCGCCCGTCCCCAACGGTCTGAGCGTGGTTGCGTTCGAGGGCGCGCACCCGTTCGTGATCCTGTCCGACGGCGCGGACGCGCAGCCGGAGCACACGTGGTACCGAAGCTTCGAGCTTCCCGCCGAGCGCGAGCGGGGGCTCGACGCGACGGAAGACCACCTCCACGCCGGGACGTTCGACGTCTCGCTTGAGCCCGGCGGCGCGCTGACCGTCGTGCTGTCCACGGAGTCGACGCCGTCGCTCGACGGCGAGCGGGCGTGGCGGCGGAGAGTCCGCCACGAGGCGCAGCGTATCGCCGCCTGGAAGCGGGGGTGGCCCAAGACGCGGAAGGCACCGGACTGGATCAGTCAGCTCGTCCTGGCGGCCGATCAATTTGTCGTCCGGCGCCCGCTTGCCGAGGACCGCGACGGCATGACCGTCATCGCCGGCTATCACTGGTTCGGCGACTGGGGGCGCGACACGATGATCGCGCTGCCCGGGCTCACGCTCGCGACGGGCCGCGCCGAGGTCGCGCGCCGGATCCTCACGACGTTCGCGCGCTTCGTGGACCGCGGCATGCTGCCCAACCGCTTTCCCGAGGCCGGCGAGGCCCCGGAGTACAACACGGTGGACGCGGCGCTCTGGTACGTCCAGGCGATCCGCGCGTACCACGGGGCGACCGGCAAGAACGGGATTCTCAAGGACCTCTTTCCCGTGCTGGAGGAAATCGTCCGCTGGCACCGCGAGGGGACGCGGTACGGGATCAAGGAGGATCCCGCCGACGGCCTCCTCGCCTCGGGTGAGCCCGGCGTTCAGCTCACCTGGATGGACGCGAAGGTGGGTGACTGGGTCGTCACGCCGCGCACGGGCAAGGCCGTCGAGATCAACGCGCTCTGGTACAACGCGCTCCTCTCGATGGCGGCCTTCGCCCGCCGGCTGCGGAAGCCGGCGAAGCCGTGGGAGGAGCTGTCCGCGCGCGTCCGGACGGGCTTCGAGCGGTTCTGGAACGAGCGCGCCGGCTGCTGCTACGACGTGATCGACGGCCCTGACGGCCTCGACGACGCGCTCAGACCGAACCAGATCTTCACTGTCTCCCTCCCCGAGAGCCCGCTTTCGCGCGTGCGCCAGAAGCGCGTCGTTGACGCCTGCGCCCGGCACCTCCTCACGTCGTACGGCCTGAGGAGCCTGGCGCCCGGCCACCCGCAGTACCAGGGCCGCTACGGCGGCGATCAGTGGCGGCGCGACGGCGCCTACCACCAGGGCACCGTCTGGGCGTGGCTCCTCGGCCCGTTCGCTCTCGCCCACTTCAAGGTCTACGGTGACGTCGTGGCCGCGCGATCGTTCCTCGAGCCGCTCGCCCAGCATCTGCGTGACTACGGCGTCGGCTCGATCGCCGAGATCTTCGACGGCGACGCCCCGTTCGCGCCGCGCGGCTGCATCGCGCAAGCGTGGTCGGTCGCGGAAACGCTCCGCGCCTGGCATGGGCTCGCCGGAGCCGCAGCCCTCGAAAGGAGGTAAGCTCGTCACGTGATCCGCCCGCAGACGTGGACGCTGCCGGCCGACCTCGAGGCCACGGTCAGGGCCACGCTCGCGGC
>MELA01000151.1 GCA_001767495.1 Acidobacteria bacterium RIFCSPLOWO2_12_FULL_65_11
GACTTCGGCACACCACGCGCGCGCGGCCTCGACCGCGTCAGTTCAGTCGATCTCCGCCGGTACGCGGCGGAGGGCCACTTCCCACCGGGTACGATGGGCCCCAAAGTGGAGGCGGCCCTTCGGTTCGCCGATGCCACCGGTCGTGAGGCGATCGTGGCCTCATACGACGCCCTCGGGCCCGCCCTCGCCGGGCGCACGGGCACGCACGTGACGGCTGGAGGAGGGACATGAACCGCATTCGCACGCTCATCATGGGAGCCGCCGGTCGCGACTTCCACAACTTCAACGTCTGTTACCGGGACGATGCGCGGTATGAAGTGGTTGGATTCACCGCCGCTCAAATCCCGAACATCGCGAATCGACGGTATCCACATGAACTCGCGGGTTCGCTGTATCCCGGCGGCGTCCCGATCCATGACGAGAGCGAACTGAAGGCACTGGTCGATCGACTGGCCGTCAGACAGGTCGTCTTCTCCTACAGCGATGTCTCGTACGACTACGTCATGCACCGCGGTGCCATTGCCAATGCGGCCGGCGCGGACTTCGTGTTACTGGGGCCCAACCAGACCATGCTGAAGAGCCGCAAGCGGGTCATTGCCGTGTGCGCCGGGCGAACCGGTGCGGGCAAGAGTCAAACCACCCGTCGCCTGGCCGCGCTATTGCGCGACCGGGGACTGAGAGCCGGCATCGTCCGCCATCCCATGCCGTACGGGGACTTGGTGGCGCAGCGAGTGCAGCGGTTCGCCACCCTTGCTGACCTCGAACGGCATCACTGCACGATCGAGGAGATCGAGGAGTACGAACCGCACATTGTGAGCGGCTCGGTCGTGTTCGCCGGCGTAGACTATGCGGCGATCTTGAAGGACGCAGAGGCCGTCGCCGATGTCATCGTCTGGGACGGCGGCAACAACGACTTCCCCTTCTATCGGCCGGATCTGCACATCGTCGTGGCCGATCCGCTTCGTCTGGGGAACGAACTGAGCTACTACCCTGGAGAGGCGAATCTGCGAATGGCTGACGTCGTGATCATCAACAAGATTGACACGGCCGATTTCCACGCGACCGATGAGCTCCGAAACCATATCCGTGCCGCCAATCCCGATGCCATGACGGTCGAAGCGGCGTCGCCGGTGACCGCCGATCATCCGGAACTCATCACCGGGCGCCGCGTGCTGGTGGTCGAAGACGGGCCGACCGTGACGCATGGCGAGATGCGGTTTGGCGCCGGCACGGTGATCGCCAAGAAATTCGGCGCGCGCGAGATCGTCGATCCGCGACCGTATGCGGTCGGGAGCATTGCCGAGACCTTCCGTACGTATCCCGCCACGGGCGCGCTGCTGCCTGCCATGGGCTACGGTGACCAGCAGGTGCGCGATCTGGAAGCCACGATCGAGAAGGTGGCGTGCGACGTGGTCGTGGTCGGCACGCCGATCGACCTCGGCCGTCTCGTCAGGATTCGCCAGCCCGTCGTCCGCGCCCGATACGAGCTCCAGGAAATCGGCCAGCCGGATCTCGCGAGAGTTGTTAGTGATTTCATCGGAAGGCTGCCGCGCGAAACAGTGTCAGGCGCGGGGGCCTGATGTAGACTGACCATTCGTCATCCTTGCGGCTTGGTGTCGCTATGTTCACATTCGTGTCCGCGCTCGCGCTACAAGCCATCCTGGCGACACCCGCTGCCGGCGATTCGCTGGCGTTCTTCCAACCTTCGGTCGTCATCAGCGAGGAGGATCGGCGTCAACTCGATCGCGGAGAAGTCATCGCACGTGTCGCGCCTGCTGGAGATCGGGAGGTGGCCGTGTTCGCCGCGGTAGCCGTCCGCGCGGACGGCGATCGGCTGGTGGCCTGGATGCGGCGCATCGAGGTGCTGAAGAAAAGCTCGTACGTGCAGGCGATCGGGCGATTTTCGGATCCACCGTCCCTTCAGGATCTCGAAGGCCTCGCGCTCGAAGATGAGGAGCTGCAGAAGATTCGAGACTGCCGCCGCAATCGTTGCGGCCTCAAGCTGGCGGAAACGGAAATGATCCAGTTGCAGCGCGCGGCGGCCGGGGCCGGGGCGGATTGGAAGACGGCGGTTCAGCAAGCGTTCCGGCGCCTGGTGCTGCAACGGGTTGAGACGTACCTGGCCAAGGGCCACGCGGCGCTTCTGCCGTACGAAGACCACGAGGACCGCGTGTGGCCCGCCACCCGATTCTCGCTCCTGCTCGGACATTCACCGTTCTTGATGGAACGAGTACCGCGATTTGCAGGGCACCTGAGTCGCTTTCCAGACACGCCGGCACCCGACGTGGAATCGTTTGTCTACTGGTCGAAAGAACGCCTTGGCAGCCGACCGTTTGTCAGCGCGACGCATGTCAGCATCTTGCGAGGCGGCGCGGACACTCAGTTGCCCGACGCGCTCATCGCCAGCAAGGATGTGTTCGCGACACACTACGTCGATGCGTCGCTCGGGTTGACAGCGATCCTGCGGGGCGCACCGGGGGGCCCGAACTATCTGGCTTATCTCAACCGGTCCGAAGTGGACCTGCTCGGTGGGACCTTCGGTGGCCTGCTGCGGTATTTCGTCCAGCGCCGGCTCAGGTCTGAAGCCCCCGACGTGCTTCGGAACTTTCGACAACGGATCGAAAGCGGCACGCCCGACGTCGTCAAACCGTGACCGAGACGCTGTTGCGTGCAGCGGCAGACCTCGTCGTAGCCTTCACGAGGCCTCTTGACCAATCACCGGCAGGAACCGGGCGGTCCCCACGTACTCGCGCTGCCGTACGGCGAGCACGGCCAGCTCGTGATCTCGGATGAGCTCTGCGCGCAGCTGACGCTCGTACTCGGCGACCTGGCGTTCTACTTCCGCATTCCGTACCGGTTCGTTCATCTGCTCGATGTACCGCTTGAGGAAGTAGTGAATCGTCTCGACGCGGATTCTGATCGACCCGCTCGGCCTGTTCTCGTCGATGTCCTTGAACGAGAAGTACGGCGTGCCGGATCGCTCGATGATCGATTCGATGGTCGCGAAGATCGGTGCGTCGTGTCCGCACTTGAAACTCGACAGCTCCAGCGCCACCAGATGTGGATGTCTGGCGGTGAACTTCGCCGCCCATATCTTGTGGTTGGTGCTGGCTGAATAACTGTTCTTCCAGACGTCCTGAATGTCGAGCGCGCTCGAAATGGCGCCGGCGTGGATCTCGTCACCGAACAGGCGCTCGAGCAGATCCTCATCGAGCGGCAGCGTGCTCTGCGAGAATACCGGATAGCCGAGCTTCTGGAATTCCGCCAGGATCTCGTGGTTGACTCCCGGGTCGTGGTGATACGGGCGCGCCAGCACCACGATGCCGATCCGGTTCTCGTGCTCGAGCCGGTCGAGCGTCGCGCGCGCACGCCTGCGGATGTTCGACTCGTACGCCTTCAGCTCGCGGAAGCCCACCTCGATGGCCCGCGCGTTTTCCTCTGGTGAGAGTCCAAGCAGTGGATCCCAGGCCTGGAAGAGCTGCCGACCGAGAAGTGCTCGGTCCGAGAAATCGAGGAGGGGATTTATGTAGACGACGCCCTGCTCGGCGAACACATCCGCTTCCTTCGTAAAGGCCGCCTTGACCGTCTCCGGTGTCACCACGACCGTCGGACACGGGTTCGATCCCCGCGACTTGACGAGCGGCGTGTGCAGCCCGTCGATCATGGGGAAGAAGATCGCGTCGATCGTCCGCTTGGCGTGCTTCGCGAACAGCAGGTTATGGACGTGCGCGATGGCGATCTTCGACGGGAAGCAGGGATCGATCGCGCCGCGCGCCGAGCCCTGGCGGTACAGCTCGCTGCTCGTGAAGTCCGAGTACACGAGATTGCCGCCAGGGACTCCGAGCGATTCGAAGTAGCCGCTGAAGAACGGCGCGTACACGTACATATTCAGCACGCGCGGCATGCCGATGCGCAGCGTCTCGCGCCGCTGCATCAGCGCGATCCGCCGCCGCGCGGCCATGGTCCAGGCCCGCGCCGGCAGCGGGTCGGCCACGCGCTCCGGCTTCCGCGGCTTCCACACCTCGCTTGCCGCGATCGCGAGGAAGTCCGGGTTCGCCTCCTTCACGGCGTCCAGGCCTGCCTTGATCCCGCGCATCGTGCCGACATCCTCGACCGCGCCCTTCTCGCACGTCGCGATGATCAGGCGCTGCTCGTCGTCGGCCTTCGGCGCCCTCGAGAGGACTTTCACGGGCCGTTCTCGCGTCGAGGCCAGACCGATCTTGATATCGATGAACGTGCGCAGGCAGTTGTTCTTGCAGAAATTGCACTGGGTCGATTCGTTGCGGGTCGTGCGGTACGTGATGCGCTGCACGGCGTCAAGCCCGACGAAGCGCGTTCGGTGGCCGTTCAGGTACAGGCGTCGTGCTTCCACCGCGGCGCCGATCGCCCCGGACTCGCCGCAATGCTCGTGGACGATAATCTCGGGCTCGACACCAGACCCACGGAAACTCGCGCGAATAAAATCCACTTCGGCCTTGACGACAGCCAGGTTGTACTGGGTGCCGCCCTGGAGAACGAACCGCGTACCGAGCTTCGCCAGATTCGGGACGCTCGCCACGTACAAGAAGATGTTCTTTGGCAGCACCGCGGCGAGTCCCGCGAGGATCTCCTCGGGCAGCCAGCCTTGCCGCTGGTAGTTGACGATGTCGGTCTGCATGAAAACGGCGCAGCCGTAGCCGAACGTCGGCATCGCCGTCGCCGTAAACGCCCGGTCGGCGAACTCTGTGACCGGGATCCCAAACGCCTCCGCCGTCGACTGCAGGAAATAGCCGTTGCCCGCCGAGCACTGCGTGTTCAGCTTGAAGTCCTTGACGCGCCCTTCGTTGAGGACGATTAACTTGATGTCCTGGCCGCCGACGTCGACGATGACGTGCGGGTCCTCGTAGTACTTGACCGCCGACTCGGTGTGCGCGACGGTCTCCGCGAGCGCGGCATCAGCCGCAAGGACGTCCCGGAGCATGTCCTTGGCGTAGCCTGTTGTCGCGACGCCAAGCACCTCGAGACCAGCGCCTGCCGACTCGACCTGCCCGCGCAGCGTCCCGAAGATCTCGATCGTGTCCTGGATCGGGTTGCCTTTGGAGAGCTGATACGCCTTCACCAGCACGTCACCGTCTTCCGACAACAGGACGCCCTTGGTCGACGTCGAGCCGCCATCGATCCCCGCGAACGCCCGCACGGTCTCACCGGCGGTGAACGTCGCTGGCACGAATCGCTTGGGCGTGTACGACCGCCTGAAGCCCTCCAGTTCCTCGGCCGACGCGCTCAAGCCACGGCCCCCCGCCGCCGCCTTCTCCTCGAGCCGGCCAACCCTGATGTAGTGATCGAGCGCCGCCCGTCCCAGATATCGATGGGCGCCCTCCTCCTCGTCCTTGCCGAATTCGATCGCCCCAAGCGCGGCGAAGTATTGCGCATTGGGGGGGGTCTTGATCAGGGTCTCTGGCGATTCGCCGGGGGGCATCTCAACGCCGCGCTCGGCCCACATCTTCGGAATGTTGTGCTGCCACGCTTCGCGCATGCCGCGGATGAACGTGTTCGGTCCGCCGAGCAGCAGCACGTGCGGCCGCAGGGTGTGACCGCGCGTGAGCACGGTGAGGTTCTGCAGGACGATCGCATCAAACAGCGATGCCATCAGCTCATCGGCCGGCGTGCCTTGTTTCTGCAGGCCGTTGATGTCGGTTTCGGCGAACACGCCGCACTTGCCGGCGACCTTGTGCAGCTTGATCCCCAGATAGCCCTGATTGCACAACTGGGCGGTCGGGATGTTCAGCTTCGTGTTGATCTTGTCGATGACCGCACCCGTGCCGCCGGCGCACTTGTCGTTCATCGACGCAATCTTCTTCTTGCGACCGTTCTCCGAATCCGCTCTGAAGACGATGATCTTCGCGTCCTGACCGCCGAGCTCGACAACGGAGTTGACTTCCGGATGGAGCTTCTCCACGGCGAGCGCCACCGCGGTGACTTCCTGGACAAACTTCGCGCCGATGTGGGACGCCAGCTTGCCGCCACCCGAGCCGGTGATGAACATCCGGCAATTGTCGCGCGCGATCCCCAGATCGGCTTCGAGCCGTTCCAGGAACTCGAGCGCCTTCTCGGGCTGCTTGGTTTCGTGCCGCTGATAGTCCGACCAGACGATCCGGTCGCTCGCCGCATCGACAGCGACCGCCTTGATGGTGGTGGACCCGACATCGAGACCGACGAGCAGCTGCGCGGGCACCCTTACACCGCCCGCCCCAGGGCACCAGATGGCTGCTCGCGCTTCGAGCCACCAATCGCGAACAGTCCGGGACTCTTCATGCGATCGCTCACGTGCAGCACGAAGTTCGCGGCCGTGCCGATGACACCGCGACGATGAGGCACTCGGTAAAATGGGCGCCGCAGGTCCGGGCGATCGGCGACGTACGACTGAATGTCCTCCAGCCGCCTGCCCGTGGACTCGAGCGCCTGCTGGAACTCGATCTTCGCCTTGGCCTTGGCCTCCCCGAGCGCCATTTGAACGCGGCTGTGCGCGTTGATCTCACCCTCGCCCGAGGTCTCGATGGGCAGGAAGATCATGTCCGGGAAGTGACTCATCACCGCGGACTGCACTCCATCGGACTGCGAGGAGGGCATGCAGCCAAACGGCTTGAGGCTGACGACCATGTGCGCTTTCTTGTGGATGGTGTAGTAGATGGTTTTCCCGACCTCCAGGTGCCCTTCCCCGCCACGCGCGAAGCTGTGGTAGTAGGGGTGCGCGAGCGCGGCGAGTTCCTCCATGTCCAGAAGCGGATGCGCGATGCCGCCGAGGCCGTTGATGACGCGACGATACAGATGGGCACAGAGCCGTTCGCCCACGCCAAAGAGCATCTGCTTCCGTCGGAACTTCAGCTCGGCGCGCACCCGCTTCTGCAGCTCCCAGGGCCTCGGCTTGGTCATGTCGAGCCACTTGCGATCCTTTCGGTTCGCTTTGGCCTGCCACAGGAGGTACATCATCCAGTTGGCGATCGGCTCGACGAGAACCTCCGCGCCTTCGCGCTCGAGAAAGTCGAACATCTGGAAGTTGCCGTCGCCCTCGGTCGTCTGCGCGAAAAATTCGCCCGTCACCTTGACGATCGGCTTGACCCGCAGCCGATCGACCTCGATCTGCGCGAGGCGCTCGCGCGCCTCACGCAACCAACTCGCCGTCTGCCTGCCCCAGAGGTGATCGACGATCTTCCCGGTCGTATGCGTGAGGCTTTCGACCGCGTGGCGGGCAAGGATGCGCCTGGCGAGCCACGCCGGCGCGCGATCGGACACGTGAAACATGCGACGATCGCGAAACGCCACCGACAGCCGATCCATCACATCGTGGAAGCCGCGGTCGGTGTCCCCCTTGGTCGCCTCGTACGGTCGAATCTGACGGGAGACGTCGTTCAGCACGTCGCCGAAGGTGAGCGCGTTGAACGCACCAAGAGCGAAGTCGAGGGTGAACTTGAGTCCCGGTTCGCCAGACGCCGCCTTGATCCCGTCGTCTTGCTGGAAGAGCAGGATGCGGAACCCATCGAACCCGGCGTTGTGGAGGGCGAGCCGGTACTCGGCCTCGTACATGCCGAAGCGACACGGGCCGCACCCACCCGCCGTGAAGAAGACATACTTGTCGATGATCTCCCGCCGCGACAGGCCGTCCGCTTCGAGGCGCTGCAGGAAGCTGATCAACGTCCCACCCATGAAGTACGTCGGGTTACACTGCCCGTTGTTGCCGTATTGCTTGCCGATCTGAAAGCTGGCGACATCCGGCGTCGGCAGCAGTTCAACCTTGTAACTGGCCGATTGAAACGCCGATCGAATCAGCCACTCGTGCTTCCACGTGAGGCCCCCCAGAAGGATCGTGACGCCGTCGCGCTCGGCCGCTGTAAACGGCCGCTCGGCGGGTCGACGGAAATGCACGCGATCGCTGGCGCGACCCTCGGCCTCGAGCCGGCGCCGCTCGTGGTTGACGCGCCGCTCGACCTCGCGCTCAACTTCAGCCCGTGAGCTCAGCTGTACCATCGGGCTTGCAGGTCTCAAGCTAGTACCCCTTTCTCTCAGGTCGTGGCACGGTCGTGTGCTCCGGGCACGCCGAGCAACGGCCGTACCAGCCCTCAGGTCACCAGCGGGCGTTCCTGCAGTCAGCTCAGCGGGGAAATTTTCGCAGCCGCCGCGCCAAGATTCCCCAGTCGCTTGGAGCGCCTTGCTGGCCTGGCCCTCGGCGGTCCTCAAGGCGCTTCTTCAGGAGGTGATGTGGTGTGTCGTTTGCACCTTTGGAGCCATATTGGAATTGCTCTCTAGCCTAGCTGCCCCCATGGCTGTCGCGCAAGCAACTACTCGCCCCGGTGTTGACGAGCGGGTGCTGGACATCGTCTCCGGTCTTGTCACAGAGCTGGGCGGAGGCAACGCGCGCCGGCCCACGCTGGACGACGCCCTCGACCGCGATTTGGGTATCAGCAGCCTCGAACGTGTGGAGCTGCTGCTCCGCCTGGAACGCGCGTTCGGCGTTCGCCTGCCCGATTCGGTCGTGGGTGAAGCCGCCACGCCGAAGGACCTCGTCGCGGCCCTTCGTCACGCGGTTCCCACCGTTGCCGAGGCGGCGCCGGCCGTGCGTGAGGTGACGAGCGCGACCAAGTCGGTTCCCACGACGGCTCGCTCACTCGTTGAAGCACTGCGCTGGCACGCCGACCGGGCGCCCGAGCGCGTCCACATCCACGTGCGCAATGAAGATGGCAGCGAGACGCCTATCACGTACGGCGAACTGGTGACCGCCTCGATGGCGGCAGGCGGTGGCCTGCAGGCGCTTGGCGTCACCAAGGGCGACCGTGTGGCGCTTATGCTGCGGACCGAACGTGCTTTTTTCGACGTGTTCTTCGGCACCCTCCTGATCGGCGCCGTGCCCGTTCCGCTCTATCCGCCCGTGCGTGCCGAGGACCTCCTGGCCTACACACGGCGCCAGCAGACGATTCTTCGCAATGCCGGCGCGCGGGTGTTGGTCACCTTCGCCGAGGCCGAACGACTGGCGGCACTCATGCGCGGGCACGTGCCCTCGCTCGACGCGATCGCCACCGCGGGGGATCTGGCCAGACAGGGCATTCCGGACACTGGAGCGCCGCCGGACCCCGACGAGCCGGCGCTGATCCAGTACACCTCAGGAAGCACGGGCGACCCCAAGGGCGTGCTCCTTTCGCACGCCAATATCCTCGCCAACGTGCGCGCGATCGGCGAGGCCCTCGAGATCCGCTCCGACGATGTGGGCGTGACCTGGCTGCCGCTCTATCACGACATGGGATTGATCGGCCTGTGGTTGGGGGCGTTGTACTTCGGCCTTCCGGTGGCGATCATGTCGCCGCTGGCCTTCCTCTCGCGACCCTCGCGCTGGCTATGGGCCATCCACGCGCATCGCGGCACGATCTCCGCCGCGCCCAATTTTGCGTTCGACCTGTGCGCCCGCAAGATCGCCGACGCCGAAATCCAGGGTCTGGACCTCACCAGCTGGCGGGTCGCCGTGAACGGATCGGAGGCGGTCAGCCCGGACACCATCGATCGGTTTACGCGCCGCTTCGCCCCGTACGGGTTCAAGGCCGAAACGATCTGTCCGGCGTATGGGCTCGCTGAATCATCGGTCGCGCTCACACTCGGCGCTCTTCGACGCGTTCCCCGTATCGATCGCCTCGCACGTGACTCGTTCGAACGAGCCCGCGAGATCCGTCCTGCTTCGCCAGAGGATCCGCGAGCGATCCGGTTTGTGTCGTGTGGTCAACCCGTGCGGGACCATGAGGTGCGGATCGTGGATGCCACGGGGCGACTGCTCGGCGAGCGCAGCGAAGGCCGAATCCAGTTTCGCGGCCCCTCGGTGACGCGTGGGTACTTTCGCAACGCCGGCGCCACGCGTGCGGCTCTGCACGACGGCTGGATGGACTCGGGCGACCTCGGGTACCGAGCCAACGGCGAGCTGTTTCTCACGGGGCGGGTGAAGGACCTCATCATCCAGGGCGGTCGCAATATCTGCGCGGAGGAGGTCGAAGCGCTCACCTCCCGTGTACCTGGCGTCCGCCCGAACTGCGTTGCCGCGTTTGGGATCCCCGACCCCGCAACCGGGACCGAACGCCTCATCGTCGTCGCCGAAACGCGGGAAACAGATCCGGCGCGACGGGAGGCACTCGAGCACGCGGTTCGCGATTGCCTCGTCGATGGCATCGGCAGCCCGCCCGACGTGGTCGTGATCGCCAGTCCGCACACCGTGCTGAAGACGTCGAGCGGCAAGATGCGACGCAGCGCGATGCAGGAGGCCTATCTACAGGGCACGCTTGGCGCACGGCCGTCTGTCACTTGGCAGCGGGCCCGTGTGCTCGCCAGCGCGGTCGGCGCCTGGGCGCGAAGGCTCGCTCTCTGGCTGGGCCGCGCGATCTTCACCGGCTGGATCCTGCTCATGCTGTTGGTCTCGCTGCCCATGTTGTGGGTCTATTTGGCGGCTCGGCCGTCGGGTCGTTCCGCAGATCACGCCGTGAAGCGATGGTCGCGCCTCGCACTCGCCTGGTGCGGGCTTCGCCCGCGAGTGGTGGGACTCGAGCGACTGCGCGACCTGCAATCAGGCGTCCTGGTGGCCAACCATGCCAGCTACATCGACCCGATCGTCCTCATGGCCGCACTGCCCGCAGAATTTCACTTCGTCGCCAAACGAAGCCTGATCGAGTACCCGTTCATCGGCACCGTGATTCGGAAAGCGGAACACGCGACGATTGAGAAAACCGGCATGAGCGATCGCCTCGCGGGTGCCGACGACGTCGCCCGGCGATTGCGCAATGGCGAACTGCTCGTAATGTTCCCCGAGGGCACATTTGGGCGCGCGCCTGGCCTGCTCCCGTTTCGGCTGGGGGCGTTCCGCGCTGCCGTCGACACAGGCCGCCCGATTGTCCCGGTGGCCGTTGATGGCACGCGTCGCGTTCTGCCGGACGGCACGTGGCTGTTTCGGCCTGGGCGCATCACCGTGACGATCGGCCCGACGATGGAACCACGAGCCCACGGATGGCCCGAGATGGTCCGGCTGCGGGATGCTGCCGTCGACGTCATCACGCGCGGGTGTGGTGAGTCCGCAGTCGCAAGCCAGACAACTGGATAAAGAGGCTGCCATGCAACCGCTGACCGCAAGTTCCAGGAAGACCTGACCACCCCCCAGAGCCATGACGAGCAGGGCCGGAACCGTTCCAGCCCGATAACGCGCTGGCGCATAGGTCTCCTGTCCCGAAAGCACGACCCCAAGCCCGATCCGGGGTTCGAGTACGCCGCGAGCATGGCGAGGGCTGCCGCGGCCCAGAGGATCAGGGCAAATGAAGTGCGTGAGCTGCGCGAAGAGTTGAAAGATCGGAGGGCGTTCTCGGACGCGAGTCAGACGGTTGGGGCCAAACTCGCGTTGGCGCGCGAGCGCTTCCTGGCTCGTCAGCCCCTCCGCGGTCGTCCGCAGACTCGCGAGCGCGTCGGCCACGCTCAGCCGGTGAATGGCGCTCGTCACTTGAGGCGGTGAACCGGGACGCCGGCGTACACCCCGCCGGCCTCGAGCGTCACGTGTTTCGGCACCAAGCTGAGGGCGCCAATCTGGCAGCCGGAAGGGACGGTGACACCGATGTCGACAATGGCGCCGATGCCGATCGTCACGTTGGAGCCAAGCCGCACGGTGCCGGTCTTGAGCATGCCGCCTTCGACTGTATGGCCGGAGATATGGGCGTCGGCGCCAATGACCACGTCGTCGCCGAACTCGAGCAGGTTGTGATCGCTCACAGCGAGGCTGTTCACGTACACGCGCCGCCCGATGCGAGCGCCGTTCAGGCGCAGGTAGGCCGTCCAGATCGGCGAGGCCCTGAACAGCGTGCCGGAAAAGAGCCGAACGATATGGGCCGCCGCCAGCGCGCGCGCCCAGGAAAGAAGCGGCCAGTCAAGCCTGGCGATCGGCAGCG
>MELA01000152.1:0-4004 GCA_001767495.1 Acidobacteria bacterium RIFCSPLOWO2_12_FULL_65_11
CGAACGCTCGGCCCGCAGGTTGGCAGCCGCGTCCCCGATTTCAGGCTGCCGGACCAGCACGGACAGGACCGAACGCTCGAATCACTCATGGGGCCTAGAGGGCTCATGCTCGTGTTCTTTCGGTCGGCCGATTGGTGTCCCTACTGCAAGACGCAGCTGGCCGAGCTCGAAACCCGGGTCGCCGATCTGAAGAAGAATGGGATGGGCCTGGCCGCGGTGAGCTACGACCCGGTGCCGGTGCTGGCCGATTTCGCCGGGCGCCGACGGATTACGTTTCCGCTGTTGTCCGACGCCGGCTCGGTCGTGATCAAACGCTACGGCATCCTCAACGTCACGGTCCCCGAGAGCAGCCGGCAGGCGTACGGCATTCCGTTCCCCGGCACGTTCATCGTCAATCCTCGAGGGATCGTGACGTCACGCTTCTTCGAGCGGGCCTACCAGGAACGTCAGTCGCTCGGCAGTCTGCTGGTTCGCCTCGGAAATAACATCAATGTGCCGGCGACAAGGATTTCGTCGCCACAGCTTGAGATCAGGTCGTACGCGACGGATCGGACCGTCGCTCCAGGTACGCACTTCGCTCTCGTCCTCGACATGACGCCTGGTCCGCGCATGCACGTGTACGCGCCAGGCGTGACCGGCTACAAACCGATTGCCCTCACGATCCAGCCTCAGGCGGGCTTGCTCATCACCGATCCACAGTATCCCAAGGCAGAAGACTACTTCTTCAAGCCACTGAATGAGCATGTCGCGGTCTACCAGCGACCGTTCCGCATCGTGCAGGAAGTCACGATGGACCCGTCGCCCTCAGGGCAGGCGGCGCTCAGGAACGTTTCGACCGTGACGATCGCTGGAACGCTGGCCTACCAGGCTTGCGACGACAAGATTTGCTTTACGCCGCAAGCGACGCCGTTGTCCTGGACGGTGAATCTCAGAGCACTGGACAGCGAGCGCGCCACGCCGGTCTCCTCGAGGTGATCGGGGCCCTGAGCCGTTCAAGTCACTTACACGCGAAGCTGGCCGGATCCTCCGTATTCCCGGTACCGTTGTACGTCGGCGTCATCGGGTACTGGCACACGAGGCGTTTGCCGACCATCATCCCGTTCTTGTAGTGATCCACGATGAGCGTGTCGGGAGCCCTTCCCGTTTCCGCCCACTCTTCGAGAATGTTGAGGGCGGTGAAGTTGAAGTTCTCCTCGCCGTTGGTGCCTGGACCGTGGCCCATGCCCGGAACCATGAAGAAGCGCATCGATTGCCGCGTCGGACCGGCGCCCGTTTTGGCGACCACGTTCTTGTAGTAGTCGATCGCCACCTTGGGCGGCACGGTCGTGTCGGACCATCCTTCGATGAGGAGGAGCTTGCCGCCGCGCGCGAAGAACTTCGTCGGATCGGGACTGACGTTGTTGCCATCGACCACCTTGTCGGTGGCCGCCGCGTCGCTGTCGAAGTTGACCGGGCGCGTCCTATAGTCCCAGTTCGGGTCCTTGAACACGAAGTCCCTGAACCAGTTGATGGCGATCCCGAAGGGCTGCGGCGTGCTGGCCATGGCGGCCCACGTCAGCTCGCTGCCAGGATAGAGCGGCGAGTAGATCTCGGCCTTCGTGCGCGGATTGGTCGGACCCGCGTAGATTTTTCGCACGGCCTCGACCTGCGGTGCGGTCAGGCAGCTCGAGCCGTCCGCGCCCTTGCACTGAATCACGACCGGATCGAACTTGCAGCGCTCGGGCTGACCGATCACACCGTCCTTGAGGCCATCGTGGCTGTCGCACGCGTCAAGCGCGCCCTGATGGAGCACGGCGAGCTTCTCCATCGGCAGGGCGCTCGCTTCGTCCTTGTGCGTCGCCATCCACACCCAGAGCTGCCCCATCGTGTGGCGCGAAAAGTGCGACGACATGCCCGTCGCGGCGATGAAATCGTAATCCTCAGGGAACCGCTGCGCCGAGCTCAGCGACAACATCGTGCCGCCACCGCCCTGGGCGACGACCGAGCGGAGGAGAGGCCGGCTGTAATGCGCCTTGATGAGCGCCTTGGCGACGATCGTCATTTCGTGGCCGGAGCGCCATCCCCAGTCCTTGATCTTTTCCGGATGCTCGCGCGCGTAGGTCGTGTCGCCCTCGTGCCCGGTGTTACTGCCGACGGTGACGTAGCCCAGCCGCACACCGTTGGCCAGTCCGCCGGCATTAACGCCCACGCCTCCACCCAGGCCGCCGTTCCCCACGCCCATGAGCTTCAGATTCCAGACCGACTCGGCCGGCAACCAGGCTTCCATCTTGATGTCGGAGTCGCTCGATGGAGCGAGCGTCGCCTGGACCTGACAGAAGGGCGCCAGATCGGTAAACGCCGGTCCGCCTCGGCCGCCCCCTCCAGCTGCTGCACCCGCGGCTGGTGCAGCACCGCCGCCGCCCGCGCCGCCGCCTCGTGCGGGAGCCGGCGGTGGCGTGAACGCCCCGGCGGCGATGCTCTTGGCCAGCGTGATCCGCACGTTGGGGAGCGAAATCTTCGCGAGATCCTCGCAGGACGTCGCCGCGGAGAGCGGCACGGGATTGACCGTCACCACTCCCAGGACCGCCACCGCCGCCATGGCCGCCATGGTCATTGAGGCCACCGATCCGGCGACGAGCCGCGACAATCGGATGATGCGTTTCTGATGAGTCATGTCAGGATCCTTCCATGAAGGTTACTTTGATACTACCTTTGCGGACCCTTGGCAAGACGGGAACATTTCGAGTTAAAACCCTGGCAGTCGGCGCACCTGCTTCGACTGGATGAGTCCCTCGAATTGCTGTCGGAGCTGTGCTGCAAGATGTGGATTCCTCAACAGCACTCCCACTTCCACATTGCGCTGCTGAGCCCATTCGGTGAAGTTGGCGGACGTCACAAAGGCCAGTTCGTCGTCCACCAACACACACTTGGCGTGCCATGTCGCACGAGCCGCTTGGTCGGCTGACAGCGTTCGTGGGTCGTAGAAGACCTCGGGGCGCTTGGGCCACGGCCACTGCTCCTCGAAACTCTTCGCAAATTCTCTGAGTAACTCAGAGTCATCGCGCGTGTCCCTCCATTCGCGAGCCACGTGGAGAAACAGTTGCACCCGCAGGTCAGGCACAAGGTCCATCCTGTCGGCAAGTGGTTTGAAGATCCTCGAGCCTTGATGCACCACGAATGTGCTGATGAGCACGTGGCGTTGGGCAGTGGCAAATAGCTCTTCAACGACCACTGCGGTATCGCGACTGTGGGAGACGGAAGCCTCTGGTCCGGTCCACACCAGATCGGCGGAGGCTGCACCGCTCATGCGGGCGTCAGCCGCCTCAGCGGCGACATCCAGAAGCAACGCCAAGTGCGATGGAGCCATGCCCTCGGCTGACAGTCGGAGCAGCTCAGCTGCGAGCGCGTCTGAACAGGACGCCGTTCGTGACAGGGCCATCTTCGAGAGTGGCGGCGCGAGCTGACCGGAACGCAACGCGGAGGCGCAGGCTCTTAACGCGGTCACCGACTCACTGGTGAAGGGGAGCTTCACTATTCGGGCTCGGCAAAGAATGCCGCACTGTCGCTATCGACGGTCGGCACGACGAGCGTTCGGTCGAGGAAGTCGTTACGACGCTCGCACGAGCTTTCCGCGAGCAGCAGACACCCGTGGCACGCCGCGCCCAGGAGGAATCGTTCTTCTTGCCTGTTGTCTGGTTGATGCTGGGCGCACACCGGATCGTTGGCGCAGAGCCGTCCGAGCTCGATGGCATCACGAAGATATTGATCGATGCGGTCCGCAGCCTGCACCAGACCGCCGAGCGTGCCTTCGGCATCAGAACTTGCCGTGTAGAGAAGGATTCCGTAGCCGGAATCGCCGACGTAGATGCGCTCGCGGATCGAGCTGGCGGCGTACCCGCACTCGAGGGCGACAGCCGTGATGAGCAGGTGCGATAGCGAATGCAGCAGGACGTACGGCAGACCGGGAAAGTTCGCCGTCACGCCAGGATGAAGGGCTTTCCAGGAGTCGAAGCCCGCGACGAGCC
>MELA01000152.1:4027-14904 GCA_001767495.1 Acidobacteria bacterium RIFCSPLOWO2_12_FULL_65_11
CGCGACGAGCCGCTCGCCCCTCGCCTTTACGGCTTTGCGGCCAAGCCAGGCCTCGATAGCGGGAGCAGCGAACCCGATGAAGACGCCCTCGCCGCGGTTCTCGACCGCTGGCACCCACGACTGATTGAGCGACAGTGCGGCCCGCTCAACTTCGAGCGCCAATTCGCCGTTGATGTCCGCCACCGCGGCTTCAAACCTCGTGAAGCCGACCTGCGCGATGACCTCACGCAGGCGATGGACCTTGACGACCTTCGCCAGCTTTCCAGTCAGCCACGGTTCGCCCTTCGGAATCGGGATCGTGCGTGCGTAGAACAGACCGTCGGGTTGGTCCTCGCCGACTTGGTCCGGCGAAGACAACAGCGTCTCCAGTTCAACTTCGCGAATGCCGCGCATGGAAGGTGCGCCGCCAGATTTCCGTCGCTCGACATCCTTCCACGCCTCGTCGTCCGACAGCCCTTCGAGCGCGGCGCTGACCTTCTGTTTCTTCCGCTCGCGGACGACATCGGCCTTCGACTCCGCGTACTGGAGAAAATCCACCCACACCGAGTCAACGGCCTGGCGGAGCGCGCCGCCGGGCTCCGGGATTGAAATCACCGAGAGCGTCTGCGCAAAGTAGGCATTCGACGCGGACCGCACGAGCAGCCGGTTGATCTGAGCCTTGGCCCCGGGATCGCCGCCGCCGCACTTCTCTCTCGAGAAGTTGCCCAACCAGGGCCGTGGACCGTTGCAATGCCCGAGCGGGACGTCGTTCATCTTCGTCGCAACCGACAGCTGTCGATCCTTCTTGCACTCACAGCGAATGGTGATCTCCGTCAGGTCGCCGCTCGTCCCTCGCTCGTCCATCCACAGCGATCGCTGACACTTGTCTTCCCTGCCATGGACAAACACGCGCCAGTCGATGTCGCTGACATGTCCGCGCAGACACGCCTGAACAAAACGAACCGGTACCACCTTGTAGGGCTTCTTGTCTCGCTGGTAGAGCTGCCCCCTGCTTAAGTCGAGTCGATACACGAGCGGCCTGGATCGCGCGCCTGTTGCCGGGTTCCTCTCCTCGTACTGCGCGACAAACCATTCTGGGAACAGCCACGCCGTGATGCCGGTGATGGCCGCCGTCGGGTCGTCCTTGTCGGCGGGCGGGGCGTAGAACTCGATAGACGGAACGTCCAACAGCGCCTTGACCTTGGCGGCGAGGCGCTCCTCATGAATCGGGTACTCCTTGTAGCCGGTCCAGTGATCGAGGCCGGCGACGATGACGGCGTGATCGGTCAAGTCCAGCATCGCGCCAGGTCCAAACATCGTGACGACTTGGCTCTGGCGGATCTGTCCAGCGGGACGAACCGCCGCGTGCCACTTCGACGGCTTCACGGCTCGTCTCCCTCAGTCGATGTGTCCACCTCGGTCCCGTCGAGCCTCTTCAACCACAGATTCACGGACGGCTCGACGTCCCGAAGCGATCGGGGCGCCTTGAACTTGCGGGCGTCCTGAGAAAGGTTCGCCAGCTCGGGGTCGAGCGGCCCGTGGAGCAACGCCGGACCGTCGGCGTTCTCGAATGGCTGATACACGAGGCGCGAGCTCGAGTCGCGGTGCGCCTTTCCCACTTTGAACCACGAATCAAGGAGATCTTTCGCCCGTGAGCGCAACGACGCGTCGAGACGCTGCTCATCGTCGGCCGTCAGCGACCGGTGCGCCCGCGCTCTTTTCGACAAGGCGTCTATCACGCCATCGAGTTGAGCGCGCTCATTCACGATCTCGATAGCCCCTCGAGGAGGCGCCAAAGCAGGCCGCATGTGCCGGCCCAGCGAAACAACGATGGCCGGAAGCGCTCGATCCAGAGCCCGAGGCGCGAATGGCGTCACGCTCGTGGCCTCAACCGAACGGTAGAAGGACGCGTGATACGCCTCAAAGCGCTCGTAATGCGACCGGTCCCTCGGCTTATGTACGTTGAGCAGCGTGACGACGAGCCCAGGCTTCTCTGCGTCCCGTCCGACGCGGCTCGTTGCCTGGATGTACTCAGCCGTGGCCTTCGGCTGACCAAGGACCACCATCAGACCGAGTCGCGTGATGTCGAGGCCTACCGAGATCATGTTCGTGGCGAGCGCCACATCCACGCGTTCCTTCTCTGAGAACCCGAGCGCGAGCTTGCGTTTCGTGTCAGCCACCCGATCGGTCGGTTCTCGCGACGTGAGCTCGGACACTTCGCGCGTGATGACTCGGCTCGCGAAACTGCTGACGTTCGCCACGTCGTTCACGCGGCGACGAGTGCCGTAGTCGCTCACCCGGGATGCCACTTCGTCCTCGACAATGCGCCGGCTGCCGCCGAGCTCCCGCAAACTGTTGAAGTAGCCGACCAGCGTCATAAAAGGATCGGCGGGATTGGATGGGTTCTTCGTGCCTCCCGCCTCCTGCCAGGCTTTTTGCGCGGCACCAAGAAGCGCCAGGTACGTCCGCAGCAGTACGACCTTGAGACTGCGCCCCTGTGCTGAGATGCCCACATACAACCGGCCTCGGCCGGCGGACAACTTCACCGTTTCCGCAAAGAACGAGTCGTGGCGATCTGGACCGGGCGGCGGAAACACCTCGACGCCCGTTCGCACGAACAGCGCTCGGATTTGCTCGGACGCGCGGCGCACGGTCGCCGTTGATGCCACAATCTTTGGACGGAGCCGGTGCCCGTCCACCTCTCGCGTGCACAACGTATCAATCACCGTCTCGTACAGCCCGGCCATCGTCCCCAGCGGCCCGGAGATAAGGTGAAGCTCGTCCTGAATGATGAGATCCGGCGGGGCCAAGGGCTTCGGCAACATCTGACCTGTGTTTGGCTGCCACGGCCCGTAAAAACCAGCCGCGTCGTAGCGATCCGCGCCACCCAGGAGCGCGCCGCTTGCGCCCACCCATGGCAGATTCGCGAACTTGTCCACCGTCGCAATCACAAAGCACGGCACGCGGCGATAGATCGGCTCGTCTACGGCGACGATGGGCAGCGGATTCTTGCCCCTGAAGCGACAGGCCAGATTCGCGCACAGCACCTGGAGGTCGGTGGGCTGGTCCGCATTCGGCGCCAACCTGAACGAGGTCGGCTTGAGTTTCGTTCCACACCAGGGACATGTCTCCACGGGAATGGGCGCGGCTCTGCGCTGGTTGCTCTGGTGACGAATGGTTTTTGCGCGGGCGCTCGTCTGATCCTTCTCACCCTTCTTGCCCATCCGGTTTGGCGTCGCGGCTTTGCCGACCCACAGGCCGATCTCGAACGGCCACGTGCCGAGTGTGCTCTCCGGCATCTCCTGACGAATGATTTCGAGCGCACAGATGAATGTGGTCGCACGGCTCAACTGATCGAGCGTCAGCAGGCGCAACGTGTAGCGCATGAGAACCGCGACGCCCGCCGAACCCAGGCCAGGGTCGTGGAGCCGCCGCAGGAGAATCGCGAAGGCTGCCAGCCCGAAGTACGCTTCCGTCTTGCCGCCGCCGGTCGGAAAGAACAACAGATCGACAAGCTCACGGTCGGTGTGCAACGGCGTGACGAAGGCTTGCAGGTTCATCAGCACGAAGGCGAGCTGAAAGGGGCGCCACTGCGGTGGCTCGACCGACGCCGGATCGACGCCGCGTTCCTGCGCACGCCGCTGACGCGCGGCCATGGCCATCGCGCGATTGGTCAAGCGAAACGCCTCGAACACCGACGCTTCGTCTAGCAGGCTCAGACCCGCCTCGATGCGCAGAGCGGCCCGAGTTGCGCCCTGCAACAGTTCGGCTGCCACTTCGGCCTGCGACTCGCCCTTTGGCGCACTCTGCCGCTGCTCGTCGATCCACGCGCGATACTGCAGCGGCAGGCCTGCCAGCAGCGGACGAAGCGTCGTCACGTCCGGTGCAGCCGCCAACGCCTCCATGCCGAGTTCCACGTCGCGGATCTCCGCGGGCTTTACGCGCTCCACCTCGGCCTGAGGCATCCACGCCGTTTCCACGCGGCGGCATAAGGCATCGGGGCCGACGACGCTCAGCGTTGCCGTGCCGTGGCCGACCGCGAATTCCGCCACATCCCGGTATTGCAGCTCGGCGATTCGCTCGTCGGCGTCCTCGCCACCTCGGCCTCGAGGATTGGGACGAGGGACGAATGGACGATCGGCCTCGATGGTGAGATGGGTCTGGTACGCGAAGACGGAATCCTTCAGCTCGTCAGGCCCTTCGTGTACCTCGCGCCGATTGACGAGGAACACCGAGACCGCGCGCGTGCCAGCCGGCAACCCTGGGAGATGCTCGAGACCCCGCACACGGCGCACGGACGTGACGATCTCCAGGCCGTTGCTGTTGGGCACGGCGGCGGGCGAAGGGTCTGCCTTCTCGCCTTTAAGGAGAACCCTCACGGTCTCCTGACGCTCATGGCGTTGCCACTCGCCGGTCGGTTTCGCCTCCTTCTCAGACTCGATCGGTGTGTAGTCGCCCCAGCGGGCGGTGACGCGCAGCTCATTTGTGTCCGACGGCACGAGGACGCTCACGCCCATCGACGACGGGAAATATCCGCGGCGGGCGGCTGGCGGTTCGGGCGTGCTCTCGTCCTCGTCTCCGCTTGGGCCAGCTCCGAGATCGAGGTCACCTTGATCCGCTTCCTCGCTCTTCTGGCTGGCCGGTGCACTCGACGGCGCCAGGAAACCGGTGAGATACCAACGTGAGGGCGGGCGGTCCAGTATCTCGTTGATCTGGGGCTCGTCGGGGTTTGGCCCGATGAGATCCAATCGAAGCGCGCGGGTTAGCCGATCTCGAACGTAAGAAGGAGTCACCGGTGGCCTATTCTAGCTTCGCGCCCGGCTCAGCGCAGGCGAAGTAAGGGATTCGCCTTCGCGGATAGGGCTCCCGAAAAACCTTCGGCGACGATGGTCCTCTTCCGAAGCAGGTCACGGATCATTTCATTCAGATGAGTTGTGCGCCACGGTTTGGGGCGGATCGCTTCTTGAAGCTCTCGCCACCGGCACGGTCTGACACGCAGGTGTTCCACTAGCCAATCCTGCAATGGACGCAGGTCCGGTTCCGGCTCGATTAACAATGGCTGGCTAGGATCGTCCGACTGATGCACGTGGTATCCGCCATCCGGACAGATCTTCCAGATGCAATCCTTCATTAGATCGCGGCCTTTATCATGGTTGGTTAAATGCAGCAGCAAATACCTGGTGGCTTTGCCGCCACTCACCATTCGAATATACGTCCACCATTTCGCTCCGACCTTCTTGCCAAGTAATGCAACCGCCTGATCGAGTCGTTTGTCCACATCGTCACCTTCGATGCCTCGCCATTCGTCTCCATCGAAGATCGCGTCGAGTGTATTCGCCATCCCCTCTCCAGCCCTCGGGCGTTGTGCCACCGCCATGTCGAGCTCACGCCAGATGACGTTGATGAACAGTTCGACACGACCGAAAGCCATCAAGTCAGCGAGCAGTCGTCCTGGGACTTTGAACCCGTAGGGATCTACGAACACAAACGCCGGCGCCATTTGCTTTCCATCGCGCCGCAAGGTATCGACCAGCGTGGAGAGGCTCTCGAAACTGTCAGTCGCGACTGTCTCGACATGCACGCGCCTAGGCAGAGAGCCCAATGCAGCCAATTCTTTCTTGAGTTCGTTGAGGTTGGCAGTGTCGCGTTCGATGAAAAAGAACCGGAACTCTGACTTCTTGAATAGCTGCTCCCGATAGGAATGCTCCAAGAGGGTCTTCAGTGCAACCAGTGGCGAGCCCAGTTCACCCGAAACATGACGGCCGCGCCCCGCGTGCGTGTCTACGTAGAGCACGCGCCCAGCCCACGTGCCGAGCTTTGGGAACCACCCGTTCAGGTAGTTCCGGATTAGATCGTGCTTGACCCGCTGGAAAGGACCGTACTCTTTCCAATACTCTGGATTTGGATCGGTGAAGCCTGGCATGGCTGTGTTCGACGAGAAGAGGACGAAACGACGGTTAGGGGAAATTCATCGTAGGTTCGGCCGTCTAGCCTGCGCCCGGTGACGTGCTTTCGCACTCCTCCCCACTGCTTGAAGAAGAACGGCACCTTCTGCAGGCGGCACTGGCGGCGGACACTGACGACCCATTCCTTACGCATCGGGCGCGCGTGCGGACCGCTTTCGCCGCCGACGATGACCCAGTCGATGCCGACAAGATCCAGTGCTCCGAGATCCTCCAAGAGCGGCTCGACCGAAAGAAATCGCACGGCGGCCGGCGTGTCTCGGAGCGCGGCCAGACGTGGCAGGCCATGCTTGCGGTCTTCGACGCTCACGCCGAACCAGACGTTGGCGAGGCCAGCCATCCAGTTCAAGTTTGTTTTCAGAAGATGTCGCATTCGGACGTGGCGTTTGGTCAGCACTTGAAAGATGTGCCAGTCGGCGCGCCGCATCACATCGCCGACCGCAGCAATGTAGGAATCGGGCACGCCTTCGTGAAATAGATCGCTCATCGAGTTAACGAAGATCTTCCGAGGCGCCCGCCATCTAATGGGCTGATCCAGTTTGTCGGGGACCAGGCGCAAATCGAAGCCCTGCTCGAAGGGATGCCCGGGAACGCCGCGGAAGCGCTCGGAGAAGGCCTCTGCGTAACAGAACTTACAGCCCGGGCTGACCTTGGTGCAGCCGCGGACGGGATTCCACGTGGCGTCGGTCCACTCGATCGCGGAGCCGTCACTCATGTCGTGACGAAGATACTGCGAAACAGACGCAGAATCCACACGTTTCTTACAATCATTTGCTGGCCGAGTGCACCAATGGCGACGCGTCACCTCACAGCGAAGGAAGATTTGCGCGGAGATATGCGAGAGCCGAGTCCGCTGGCAGTTGCTCGGTCAAGAGCCAGCCCACCCACTGATCGACCACGTTGAGCGCGTCTTTACTCAGAACGAAAGGCTCGATCTTCCAATTTGCTGGATCGGCGCCAACGGCGAAGAGGTGATCAAGCCTGAGAATCGAAATAGTCGGTGCCGAAGCCGAGATCGGCAGGACTTCCCAAACATATTGCGGATACTCCGCGCGGCGTATCCGCTCAACGAATGGTTCGGGCCATCCGCCCCGTGTGCCACCAGGCTCGGCACCGTAATACGGAGCGACGATCAGGCTGCGCGCCGACTGCCAGTGTTCCTTTCCCGGACGAAGCTCTCTTGGAACAGGGAGACCTCCTGTGCTGATCACAACGGCTGGCCGCCTCTTGCCCCGCTGCACCAGGTATGTCTCTCCGCTGCGAATTGGAAGCGCTGCGACCGGGAGCGTGCCGATTCCAGCTGGTGGATCGCCCATGCGGAATGTTTCGATTCGGAACTGCGCGCGACCGTGTTGACGAGGATCTTCACCCCTACCCTCGGGGATCAGCCTGTACGGCTTCATCTCTGGGTACGGTACCCACGTCCAGATCAGCCGACCTCGGACGATCGTGTCGGTCTTGTCTTCGACCCACCAAGGTGTGATGTAGGTTTGGACGCAGTCGTCAGGGTACATCCGGGTCGCGTCTGGCAGTTGATTTCCAAATGTCGTCGCCAATCGTCAGCTCGCCGGCCGTCGACGGCGGATTCTCGCCGGCGAGACGATCGAGCCATTCGACACCTTCAGTGAAGGCGTCGTCGTAACGCGGCGGCGGCTCCAAGGTCGCTCCACCTGAGGGATGCGCCGCAAGACGCTTTCGGACTTCTGCGCGGATTTCCTCGACGCGAAGTTTTTGTTCTCGCTTCGACCGGGTCGAAGGAGCTGTGGACGGGCCGTACGCCGGTGTCGCTTCTCTAACCACGACGCCGAAATCGAGGCGTTCCTCAGGCGCGGCATTCACCATTGGTGGAGACAGGTACACGGCGCGAAGCAGGCTCGCCGTGTCCGAGCCGAATTCATGGACCGCCGATGACAGTCGAGCCTGAATCGTAAACGGAAGGGTTGCCTCAGCTGCTGTGCGCACACGCTCGGCGTCGGTGCGATCGAGGCCGTATCGCGTAAAGTCATCAGCGTACTTGGAGCGGATCCGCTTCACTTCCGCGCCTACCGCGACGACGGCTGGCTCGATGCGTTCAAAGACTTCCGTGCTCCACGGACCAAAGTGATGGAACTGCCAGATGGCGCCGGTGTAAGGCTGTCCTTCATGACGCTCGGCGTAGGCGACGTCCGCCAAGAAAGCGTATTTGAGTAAATGGATCGGCCCAAGCTCTCTGTCGCGCAGGTCATCCTCGCACGCCGCGACCGCAAGAATGAACTGAAGGAGGGTGTCGACGCGAACTGGATCGAACGATGCCGTCGATGTTACTTGCACTATGTCGGCCTCGACTGACCGTATCGGCGCTGCACGAACGTCCTACAGGCGCTCAGCACGAGAACCGTTCCAACCGTACCACAAATGACACGCGCCGGGAACAAGTCGACCGGGTTCAAGAGTTCTCGACACTCTCGAAAGCCACCACTCGACGTGAATCCAGCAAGAACTCCTCGGTTACCTTCAGGGCGCGCGCGAGCGCGATGAGCACCGTCGAGGATGGCATCGCCTCGTCGCGTTCGTACTTGCCGATTGCACGCGCCGTCACGAGGCCTTCAAGCCGCTCTTCCAAGGCGCGCAGCGACAGTCCAGCCGCAGCCCTCGCGAGCTTCAAGCGCGCGCCAAACATGTATGACACTTCCCTTAGAGTGTTTACCAACAACTGATCTTAACATCGTCCGTGAACCTCAATTGGTGTCGCGATTCCCACTCAGGTTGCACGCGGAGCGACCCGCAACCTGAGATCACACGCCGTCGGCGTCAAAGATGCCCGACAATGCATCTCTCCTATCACATCAGCCTCAACACCTCGGCATAGCCGGTCTGGAGTTGGCGCACAAATCGATTCCGTTCTTGAGCACTCAGATAGCGAGTCTGTGCGGCCGATTTTTTCTCGTAAGGATGAGAGCCAGGCAACCTATTCCGCCTTGCGTTCATCGCTCTGAATACGTCCGCGATCGCCGGATATGCTCTGCTAAACGCGTTGTTCTTGTCCAATGTGACGCCGTAATCAACCAACTCACCGGTGTGCGTTCGCGTCGTTACGACGCCCGGCCTCCCGGTCCTGTTCAAGTGCTCTCGTAGAGCCAGAAAGATGACCTGATTGAACGAGTTTTGCTGACTGAGCCAATGGGAACGACCGGTCCAAAAAGTCGCCTCTGCTTGAACCAAGATTCCAGCGGCGTGGACGTACTCTGACCCGAGTAACCGGAGCCACTCGCCAGTCCCGCTTGCCTGGTAACGGGCACCCAAGATATCGCCGATCACATCGAGCTGTCTTCCGAATCGACGTACCAGGCCAAGCCGGCGAAAGACATGAACAACCTGACGCGGTAGTTCCGACGATCGAATGCCAATCGTCCGAAGAGTAATCTTTTCCTTGTGCAGACGGCTCGCCAGCGCCAATCCCGGCTCGATGTCAGTTCGCTCCAGGAACTGGCGCACAACTCCATCAGTGGCAAGCGCCTCAACTGGGAGGACAGGAGCGACGAGAGCCTGCAGCATGCTTGACTGATATCTGCGGGTTCCGCAAATTCTGACCTAACCCATTCCGGAAATTCTGGCCAGTTTGAGCTGCCCCCTTTGGGGCCCACACTCGCTGTATCTAACAGCGAGGGGAAGGATGATCGACATGTTCAAACGCCACGAGATCCAAGTCCTACGCCGGGCCGGCCACACGCGGGCCGACATCGCCGAACGCGCCGGCATCTCCGTTCGAAGCGTGCAAAGGGTCGAGAGTGAACCGGCCGTCGCCCACGTCGACACCGCCGTCGAGCGGGCCCGGCGATCGATCGGCCGGCCCTCGAAGGCGGAGCCGTTTCGGCGCTTCGTGGTCGAGTTGCTGACCGCCGAGCCCGAGGTCTTGTCACTGGAGGTCCTCCGACGCGCCAAGCTGGTGGGCTATCGCGGCGGCAAGACGGCGCTCTACGAGCTGGTCCACACCGTGCGTCCGGTGCCAGTGCGACCGATGGTCCGCTTCGAAGGTCTGCCCGGCGAATTTTCGCAACACGATTTCGGCGAAGTGGACGTCCGGTGGCTCGATGCGACACGCACGCGGGTCCACTTCTTGGCGTCCCGATTGAAGTACTCGCGCTGGGTCGAGGTCGCGATCGTGCCCGATGAGCAGGTCGAAACGCTCGTGCGCGGGCTGGTGGATCACTTCACGGCCTTTGGCGGGGTGCCACTGCTCGCGGTGTTTGACCGGCCGAAAACGGTGGCGCTCAAGTGGGGCCACGATGGCCAGGTCACGGAGTGGAACCCGATCTTCGCGGGCGTGGCGCTCGATTTGAGTCTCGGCATCGAAGTGTGCTGGCCAGCCAGTCCGCAGCAGAAAGGGTCCGTCGAAAACCTGGTTGGCTGGGTCAAGGGCTCGTTCTTCAAACAGCGACGCTTCGTCGACGAGGCGGACCTGCGCACCCAATTGCGCGAGTGGCTGGTCGAGGTCAACACGCTCCGGCCGTCGCGCGCCACCCGCGTGATTCCGTCGGTCCGGCTGGCCGAAGAACGGCCGCGCTTGCGGCCGGTGAAGATCGCGCCCGCGGATCTGGCGCTGCGCATCCCGATCGGCGTGGGGCCGACGGGGATGGTCCTGCACGACACGCATCGCTACTCGATGCCGCCCGAGGCGATCGGCCTGCCCGGCACGCTGTATCTCTATCGGGATCACGTCCGGATTGGGGCGGGCCGGTTTACGGCGCGGCATGATCGCTTGTGGGAGCCGGACGCCCACTCCACGCTGCCGGAGCATCGGGCCCAGCACGTGGCCGCGGTCTCCGGCAAACGCGCGAAGCGCTATCTCCAACGCGAGCACCTGTCACCGAACGTTGAAATGCGGCCACTGAGGAACGTTTGAAAACCGGCCACTCAGGCGAGGGCTGACAGTATTAAGCAACGTCGCCGCGGACG
>MELA01000153.1:0-1684 GCA_001767495.1 Acidobacteria bacterium RIFCSPLOWO2_12_FULL_65_11
GTCTTTGCGAGAGGATCACGCCGCACACGAACCGAAATCGGCCCCTTCACGAATAATGCGGGCTAGGGGTTCACCGAGCACGAGGAGCGCCTGGCATTCGAATCGGTCATCGATCTGATCGTGCACGCGTGGCAGAAGCTGGCGCGGATGACGTAGCAGGATTGTCGTACTCAGGAGTGTCAAACTCGTTCAGGCGCGTCGCCTGACTTCGTGCCCGGCGGATGATCCGGCTTGAGCTAGCAGAACATCCAAATCGGCGGGAGGCTTGAGGTTCAAGAAGGTTTTCGCCGCACTCAGGTACACGACGACCGGCTTGTTGTTTCGAACAAGGTTCTTGATGTTCGTGAGCGTGCCACGGCTCTCGCCGTCCCACAGCATCAATCCGTGGGTCGCGTGCACGGCCATTTCACGATCTTTGGCGGCATAGAAGTCGAAGCCGGCGCGCACACCGGCGGGGGGCTCGACGGGGAGGGTGCTCCAGCCGCCGACGTTGTTGCGGCATCGCCCGCCGGTACAGTAAACGGTCACCGTTCGATACTGCCGATCAGCAAGATACTGTTGAACCGCCCGATCCGCGCCATTGGCGTCGCCAACGAGGACTTCGTGCTGCTCGGCGACGATGCGATCGAGGCGCTGCTTGAGGGCATCGTTGAGCCTCGATACCGACCGTGAGCCAGCGATGAAAACCTTGACTGGAGCCATACGTCTACTTCGTCCGAGTCATCGCAAGCGCGCGGATCTCTGAGGCACCCATGGCTGTGACGACCTCCGCGACCCGGCGCATTGTTCCACCAGTCTGCCACAGGTCGTCAACGATCAGCACTCGCCTTCCGGCGACAGACGTTGGTCCCGCCTGAATCGCGCCCTTCAACAGGGCACTCCGCTTGTCAGGCGGAACGTCCTTCATCGCGGCGGTCGGTTTGGCCTTCACAACAACCCCGTCCAGCAGTTCCAATTTGAGGAGGGCTGCGATTCCCTCCGCGAGAACCACAGCCGGTTGCTTCGCGCGTTGAACTGATGGGGGAGCGGCGATCAAGCAGTCGATTCTGCAGGTCCATTGCTTCGCCACGAAGTCCGAAGCCGTCTCGATGATGTCTCCAGGAGGTCCGTTCCTGTTCTTGAGCTGATAAATGAGTTCACCCAGCTCTGATCGGACGGTGTCGAACTGCATGTGCTGCCCGTAATAGCCGATGGGCGCGCTCTTGATCACGTGCCGGTCCAGCACAAAACCTTCGATCCATGGACCTCTGATCGGTTCTGGATGAATCTCGATGATTGCCACGCCGGACGACGATGCCATCGTCAGAGAAAGTCAATCAAGCAAGAAGCCCTGTAGCTGCGCCCATGTGGTACCACGCCTCCGTTTGCCGTAAGATGGCGCCAGCATGACGAAACCACCCGACGTCAGGCGAGCCGAGTGTTCGATCCGCTGGTTGAGCGCGTGAGGATCAATGGGCAACGGTGCAGCCGCGGGCTGCTCGGCGGGCTGCTCGAATGAAGCTCCATATGAGTAAGTCGTCAGTCCGATCGAAGCCCAATCAGATGTCCCGCGACAAGGCTCGCGCGACGCGGCTCGACAAGAAGCGTCCGTAACGACGGTTTTGCGCGATGCGCGGAGATGCGACTGGCAAAGGCACATTCTTAGCCTGAATAATTCACGAAGGGGCCGATTTCGGTAGCAACA
>MELA01000153.1:1709-27866 GCA_001767495.1 Acidobacteria bacterium RIFCSPLOWO2_12_FULL_65_11
GAGAGCCAAATGCAGTCACTGCAAGAGTTACCGGGCCAGGTCGCCGCGCTCGACACGCGTGTGGCGTCGCTCGAGTCGCAGTTTCTGCAATTTCGAGCTGAGGTGAAGGATGAATTCTTAACAACTCGCAGGGAAATCACCGCGGAGATCAGGGGCGAAATCAGGGGCGAGATTGGCGGCCTCCGCGAGGAGATGCGAGCCGGCGACGCCGCCGTCGGTGGCGAGGTCAACGACCTGCGGAGGGAGCTGGGAGCCGTCGCTGCGGGTTTGCGTGAAGAGATACGGACCGGACTTGAGGACACTCGCCGCTACATGCGCATGCTTCACGAACAGGTGAGGGCGGACATCAAGACCATCCGCGACAAGTGACAACAACCGCTCGATCGAAGTCCAACCGGAAGTCCCTCGACAAGGTTCGCGCGCACCGGGAACGCCTGCGTAAGCAGGGGCGTCCGCAACGGCGGTTTGGCGCGATGCGCGGACATGCGAAGGTCACGAAAGCGTTCTTCGAGCTCCTGCCACCAGAAGAGTCCGGAACGCCGGGCTAGTCGCTGCTGAACGTCGCCACGTCGCGCGCCAGGTGCGCCGCCGTCCTGGTCGCCAGCCGGCGGCTGTTTGAACCCGAGTGCCGCACGCCGCGGCAGATGAAGCTGGCGAATGCGTTGTGTCGATATAGAGAGCGGGCCAGGTTGGTCGGCCGGGGGTTCACGCCACAAACCTGAGGCTTAGGCCGCCGATCCCTTGACTGTATAAGGGCGAATCAGGACGTCCGCCGAGATGCCAAGCCCGGCATGCAGCTTTCGAATCATGTCGATCGTCAGCGGCCGGCGCCGATTCAACACCTCCGCGACGCGCGCTCGGCTGCCGAGGTAGGGTTCGAGGTCCCGCCGGGTGAGCCCGCGGCTCTCCATGTGGTAAAGAAGCGCAGCCACTGGAGTGGGCGGCTCGATCCGTTCGTGCTGCCATTCGTAGTGCTCGACCAGCGTCGTGAGCACCTCGAGGCGATCGCCGTCCGCCGTGCCAGGCGCGGCAGCCATGAGGCGCTCGATGTCCTTCAGCGCCGCCCGATGATCAGCCTTGGTCTTGATCGGACGAATCTGCATCAGCCACCTCAGACGCTCGTGACATCAATCCGGTCGTACGCCTGATGCGTCCCGACGAATCGGACATAGCGCACTCGATACGAGTAGTTGATCGCGACGACCAGGCGGTACTTGTGGCCCTTGATGTTGAACACGAGTCGGTTGTCTCCGACGATACTCGCGTTCGCGTACACGCCCTTGATGTCCGCGGGTCGGCGCCAGTCGGCCTGTCGCGCGTCGTGATACCAGGCTCTGAGCGGCTGCTCGGCGTCGGGATGCCGCTCCCAGAACTCCCGGAGGGCGCGGCGAGCGATAATCCGCACTGGCGACTCAGTATACGGTGCTCCCGCCTTGGGAGCAAGCCCGGTAGCGGCTGCCCTGTTGCTCGCCGGTCCTGAGCGCCGTATTCTTGGGAGGCCGTCCCGAAAGAAGGCCGTGCCAAGAAGGCGCCGACTAACCACCAAAGATCTGTTCCAGCCCGTACGCGCACGTGGCCTGCATGCGGTCCGAAGCCAGCGTGAGCGCGTCGACCAGTCGCGCGAGGGCGGCGAAATCATCCATGGGCGTGCTTCCCACCAAGCGCGCCGTCGTGGAAGAGGGCGGTCGAACCGGCTATCCAGAGAGCGTGCGGCGTTCTCCGCGTCTTTGAGTCGCACCAGTCCTGATCGCTTCAGACTCTCGAACTCTCTTGCGTCTGCCTGAACGACTTGCTGGACCAGGGCAGCCTCTCGCGGCCGACCCTCCATGCGCCACGGACCCATAGACAAAAGCTGCCGCGATCTTTGACGTGACAGGACGGAGCGCGCGCCGAAGTGGATCGGCGAGGCCGACCGTTTTCTCAATGATAATGTGGGAGCCACGGGCAAAAAGCCCAGGAGCTTGGGCCTATCCGTTCGACGGGAACTTGGCGGCGCGTTTGCCCTTCACGCTGTCGACGCCCTCCAGAAGATCCTTGGAAAAGAACCCCATCATTTCGAGCGCGAGCGAGTGATCGAAGATGGGCCCGGCCTGCAGCATCCACTGATTGAGCGTCCGCTTGGTAAACCGCGTCGCATAGCGCGGCCCGGTCGCAATCTTCGTCGCCACCTCCGTCGTCTTGGCGAGGAGCTGCGCGTCGGGCACGCACAGGCTGACGAGCCCGATGCGCTCGGCCTCGGGGCCAGAGACGAAATCGCCTGTCATCAGGTAGTACTTTGCCTTGGCCATGCCGCAGAGCAGCGGCCAGATGATCGCCCCGTGGTCGCCGGCCGCGACGCCCAGCCGATGGTGCCCGTCGGCCAGGCGCGCGCTCTCGGCCATGATGCAGATGTCGGAGAGCAGCGCCACCACCACGCCCGCGCCCACCGCCACGCCGTTGACGGCCGAGATGATGGGCTTGCTGCAGTGCAGCATGTTGTAGACGATCTCGCGGGCTTCTTCGAGGATGTCCACGATGACGTCGTGATCCTGATACGCGTTCTTCACCCGGTCGAGATCGCCGCCGGCCGAGAACGCCTTGCCGGCGCCGGTCAGCACCGCGACGCGCACGGCGGGGTCTTTGTCGATCATGGGCCAGAGCCCGGCAAAGGCCTGGTGCATGGCCGCGTCGGCGGCATTGAACTTGTCGGGCCGGTTGAGCGTGATCCAGAGCACGCCGTTTTCGCGAAGCTCGAAGAGGATGTCCTTGAAATGGGATGAATAGTCCATGACTCGCTTTCTAAAGTTAAAAGTTAAAATTGAAAACTTAAAAGGACTGAGAACCGCAGTACCGCAGTGACGAATGAAACAGTGTCCTTTTAAGTTTTAACTTTCAAATTTTCAATTTGAAGTGTCTCAGATCACCTGGCTCGGTTGATACACGCCCCAGACGCCGCGCAGCGTGGTGCAGATTTCGCCGAGGGTCGCGTAGGCTTTGACGCACTCGACGAGAACCGGCATGAGATTGTCTTTGGCGCCGGCGGCGGTCGCCAGCTCGCTGAGGCGCTTGGTGACCGCTGCAGTGTCGCGTCGCGCGCGGACGGCCTTCACCTTTTCGACCTGGCGCCGCTCCATCTCGGGATTGGGCTTGAACACGGGGATGGGCGTTTCCTTCTCGCTCTGATACGCATTCATGCCGACGAGCACGCGATCGTTGGTCTCGATCTGGCGCTGATAGCGATAGGCGGCTTCGCCAAGCTCGCGGTGATAGTAGCCGTTCTCGATGCAGCGGACCGCCCCCCCCTGTTTCTCGATCGTTTCCAGATACCTGAACACCTCCCGCTCGAGGGCGTCGGTCAGGGCCTCGATGGCATACGAGCCGCCGAGCGCATCGACCGTCCCGGTCACGCCCGCTTCGTTCGCCACAATCTGCTGCGTCCGCAGGGCGATGGTCGCGGCTTCTTCGGTCGGGATGGCGAAGGCTTCGTCGTACGCCGAGGTGGCAATGGTCTGAACGCCGCCGAGCACGGCGGCGAGCGTTTCGATGGCGACCCTAGCGATGTTGTTGAGCGGCTGCTGGGCGACGAGATTGCCGCCGAGCGTGTACGCAAAGATCTTCAACTTCATCGACTCGGGGTTCTGCGCGCCGCGATCCTTCATCAACTTCGCCCAGATGCGCCGCGCGGCCCGGTATTTGGCGACTTCTTCCAGGAAGTCAATCCCGCCGCCAAGAAACGTCCAGAGCTGTGGCGCGAAGTCGTCGATCTTCAGGCCCCGGCGCAGCACTTCCTCCACATACGCCAGGCCGTTGGCGAACGTGAACGCCAGCTCCTGGGCGGCCGTGCTGCCGCTGTCGCGGATGTGATAGCCGCTCATGGCGAGCGGCGTCCAGCTCTTGAGGTTTCTGCCGCAGTATTCGATGAGATCGGAGGAGAACTTGAGCGCGGCTTCGGGCGGGAAGATCTGCGTGCCGCGGGCGATGTACTCCTTGAGCACATCGTTCTGGAGAAACATCCGGGTGTTCTGGATGCTCACGCCCTGCTTCTCGAAGGCCGCGATGTACATCGCGGCGATAATCGGCCCAATCGAATTGGCCGTCGTCCGAATCTGGCGGACTTTCTCCAAGGGGATGCCGCCAAACAGCACCTCCATGTCGGCGAGCGATCCGATGTGCGTGCCGGTCACGCCCACCTCGCCGGCCGCGAGCGGGTCGTCGGCGTCGTAGCCGCACTGGGTCGGCAGATCGAGCGCGATCGAAAAGCCGGTCTGGCCGCGGTCGAGCAGCACGCGGTACCGCTCGTTGGCCTCTTCCGCCGATCCGTACCCGGCGTACATCCCCATCACCCAGAACTGGCTGCGATACATCGACGGGGTGACCCCGCGGGTGAACGGATAGACGCCGGGATAGCCGATGCGCGCTGTGGAATTATTCGCCGAGTCCTCTGCCGTGTAGACCGGCTCGAGCGGGAGGCCGGAGCTTGTCGCAAACTCCGGCTTCCGCGGCTTCTCAGCCTCTTGATGAGGAGAAAGGACCTTGGACGTCCACTCGGCTTTGTTATGGAGGTCGGTCGCAGCCGTTGTTGTTTTTTCTTTCACCTTAATATTCACGGTCCGGCTAAAGCCGGACACTACGATCGATCCGCAAGTCCGATCCGTAAGTCCGATCCGCAAGTCCGATCCGTAAGTCCGATCCGTACGTCCCGCCGTTGGTTCCCGTAACTGTCGTAGTGTCCGCCTTCAGGCGGACCTCCGATCGGTCTTCCAATCCGCAATCAGCAATTCACCGGCCCCTTAGTTGTCCACCTTCACGATAACCGCCTCACCCTCACCGATGCCGCCGCAGATGCTGACCAGGCCGTAGTAGGGCCGCGTGTCGCCCGCGGCCTTCCGCCGGCGGCGCAGTTCGAACATCAGCGTCATGATCATCCGCGCGGCGGTCGCGCCGGTCGGGTGGCCGAGCGCAATGGCCCCGCCGTTGACGTTGGTCTTCGCCCGGATGGCCTCGGCCTTCTTCGGGTCTTTGCCAGCCAATACCAGTGTTGATGTGAGCACCACGGCCGCAAAGGCTTCGTTGATCTCGACCAGGTCCATCTGGTCGATCGTCATGCCCACTTTTTCGAGAGCCAGGCGGGCCGACTCGGCCGGAATCGACGCAATCTTGTCGGGATGGCCGGACGCCATCGCCCAACCCATGAGCATCGCCAGCGGCTGTTTGCCTCGCTTTTGCGCCTCTCCCTTGGACATCAACACGATCGCCGTGGCACCGGTGCTCAGGCCTGGCGCGTTGCCGGCGGTGACCGTCGAGCTGCCGTAGATGGTCGGCAGCTTCGCGAGCTTTTCAAGCGTGGTGTCGGCTCGGGGCGACTCGTCGTCTGTGACCACAGCCGGCTGACCTCGCTCGCCCTTCACTTCGATGGACATCAACTCGTCGGCAAACTTGCCGGCCTCTTTCGCCTTGAGATAGTTCTGGTGGCTGCGCACGGCCCACTGGTCCTGCTCCACTCGAGTGATGCCGAATTCATCCGCCTCTTGACTCGCCTGGAGCGCGCGCGGCTTGCCGGTCATCGGACAGGCAATGATCAACTGATCCTTGAGGGTGACGTCGCCCAGCTTGTGGCCCCATCGAAGGTCGGTCAAGAAGTACGGCACCTTGCTCATGTTCTCGCTGCCGCCGGCCACCGCCACCTTGGCTTCTCCAAGGCGGATGGATCGCGAGGCCATGTTCACCGCCGCGATCGACGAGCAGCAGGCGCGGTCCACCGTGTAGGCCACGCGGTTGGGCGAAATCTTCGCCTCGATCAGCACCTGGCGGGCGATCGATCGGTCGGCGCCCGGCAGGTTGACCCCGGTCGCCACCTCGTCCACTTCGTCTGGCGAAATGCCCGCGCGTTTGATGGCCTCGGCCACCACCGTGCCGCCGAGCTTGCCCAAACTCAAATCCTTCAACGCGCCGCCGAATTTGCCAAAGGGACTGCGGGCGGCGCTCAGGACGACAACTTCTTCTTGGTTTCCAGGGTTTACTGGGCTCATAGGTAGGTCTCCCTCATCACTGTCGAGTTACGTGCTCACTTTCGCACGGGTCTCGGTCCGGCTAAAGCCGGACACTACGATCGATAGTCAGACCCGGCGCTTATCAAAATATGACGCCTGCTCTCTGCAGGTGTTCCGACATTAATTTACTTTGCGCTGGGGTCCCACCCCCAGCGCGAACTTACGCCGATGCCTCGCTGCGGCGTTACATGGCCGCAGCTCGGCATGGCCGCAGGCGCTACATTCTTATATAACTCCCTCAGCCTTCATCTGCGTGACCTTCTCTGCCGAGTACCCGAGTAGTTCGTTCAGGACTTCGGCGTTGTGCTGGCCCAGCAGCGGCGCGGGCTTCGTGATGGGCTCGGGGTTGCCCGACATCTTGGCCACTGGGCCGACGAGCCTGACCGATCCGAGGATCGGGTCGGGCACGTCGATAAGCAGCTTGCGCGCGGCCACGTGCGAATCGTCGAAAATCTCCTGCGCGGTCTGCACCGGACCGACGGGGAGCCCCGCCGCCAACAGCTTCCTGGTGGCGTCGGCTTTCGTCTGCGTCTTGAACCACGCATTGATAACGTCGCCCAGCCAGCCGGTCATGTTCTTGGCCCGATCCGGCCCGGACGTCGTACCCTCTTTGCCCACCAGGTCGGGCTTCTCGATCGCTTGGCAGAACTTCGCCCAGTCGCCCTCGGTGGCGACGATGAGGCCGACGTAGCCGTCCTGGCATTGGAACGGCCCCCACGGCGCCATGTACGGCTCGCGGCCTCGCTGAAGCACGTGCTTGGTTAACGAGTACGCTGTTACCGATCGCTCGGCCAACCCGATGATGGTGTCGTACATCGAGATGTCGATGAACTGGCCCTTGCCGGTCTGCGTCCGCTCGTAGAGCGCGAGCATGATGGCGTACGCGGCGTTCATCCCGGACACGATGTCGCCGAGCGCGGTGCCGAGCCACGTCGGCGGGCCGTCGGCCTGGCCGCACGTATTCATCAGCCCGCCCATCGCCTGCGCGACGATGTCGTACGCGGGCCGCTTGCTGTACGGACCGAGGTAGCCGTCGAGGCTGCCGAAGCCGGAGATGCAGGCGTAGATGAGGCCGGGATTTTTCTCCGCGAGCGCCTTGTAGCCGACGCCCATCTCGTCGAGCAGGCCCGGGCGGAAGTTTTCGACGACGACGTCGGCCTTGCTCGCCAGGTCTTTGAAGAGCTGACGGCCCTGATCGCTCTTGAGGTTGATGGTCACACTCCGCTTGTTGCGATTGAAGCGGAGAAAGTAGCCGCTCTGCGTTTCGCCCTTGTCGTTCTTGACCTTGGGCGCGCCGCCGCGGGCGGTGTCGCCGCCTTCGGGGCGCTCGACTTTGATGACGTTGGCTCCCTGGTCGGCCAGCATCATGGTGCAATACGGTCCGGCGACTTGCAGTTCGAAGGTCAGTACGTTGATGCCATCGAGCGGTTTGCGTGGGCGATTCATCTGGTCCCCAGTCGGGAATGAAGATTGAAAAAAGGTCGGCCAGACACTATATATCGCCAGTCTTACGAGTCAAGTCGCCGGCTCGAGCGACTTGCCGCGAGCGGTCGACTGTGCAAAACTCTTCGGTCGCCTTGGGAAGCCTTCTCGCGAGAGGAACGATGAAGATTGCCGACCTGCCGCTGCACTACAACGTCGTCGATATCCTGGAGCACAACCTAGTCAAGCGGGCCGACAAGGTGGCCCTCTACAGCCTGGAGCGGGAGATGACCTTCCGACAGGCGTCGATGGAGGTGAACCAAGTTGGTCATGCGCTCAAGAGACTTGGCGTGCGCATCGGCGACTTCGTGGGCATCCTGTCGCTCGACCTCCCGGAATGGGTGACGTCGTTTTTCGGCGTGCTGAAGGTGGGCGGCGTGGCCGTCGGGATGAGCACGACGCAAACCCCGAAAGACTACGCGTACATGCTCGACGACTGCCGCGCCCGCGCGATCATCGTCCACGAAAGTCTGCTGCCGAAGATCGAAGAGATCAGGGCCGAGCGGCAGTTTCTGGAGCACGTCATCGTGCTGGGCCTGGCCGGCAAACCGGCGTGCGGAGGCGCGATCGCCTTCGAGGACTGGATCAAGGGCCAGCCGACAGACCTGCACGCCGCGCCCACGCATCGCGACGACTTCTGCACGCTGAACTACACGAGCGGGACGACCGGACCGCCGAAGGGCATTCAGCACGCGCACAAGGACTTTCCGATCAGCTCCGAGCTCTATCCGGTGAACGTGCTCGGCTTGAACGAGCACGACCGGACGTTCTCGATCGCGCGGCTGTTCTTTACGTACGGCCTGGGCGTGAACCTGTTCGCTCCGTGGCACGTCGGCGCCAGCACGGTGCTCAGCTCGCAGCCGCCTCGCGTGGCGGCCAACGTGCTCGACACGATTGCTCGCTTCAAGCCGACGTTTCTCTTCAACGTCCCGACCGGCTACGCCAGCATGATGGCGGTCGAGCAGTTCAACGAGAAATACGACCTGTCGTCGCTGCGCCGGTGCATGGCCGCTGGCGAGGCGCTGCCGGCCGCGCTCTGGAACGCCTGGAAGGACAAGACGGGGCTGGAGATCGTCGAAGCGATGGGCACCACCGAGGCCTTCGCGCTCTTTCTGTCGAATTATCCCGGCGACATCCGGCTGGGATCGACCGGCAAGTGCGTCGAGGGATTCGAGACCAAGCTGGTCGACGAAAACGGCGTGGAAGTGAAGCAAGGTGAAATCGGGGATCTCATGGTGAAGGGCGAGACGTTCGCCCTCTTCTACCTGCACCAGTACCACAAGACGCAGAACAGCTTCCGGGGCGAGTGGCTGTTCACCGGGGACAAGTTCAGCCAGGACGCGGACGGCTTCTATCACTATGCGGGCCGCGTGGACGACATGCTCAAGGCGGGCGGCATCTGGGTGTCTCCCGCCGAGATCGAGAGCACGCTGCGCACGCATCAGGCGGTCTATGAATGCGCGGTGATGGGGTACCCCGACAAGGACGGGCTGGTCAAACCGAAAGCGTTCGTGGCGCTGCGCAAGGGGTTCACCGCCTCCGATGCGCTGGCGACCGAGCTCATCGAGTACTGCAAGGCGAACATGGCGGGCTACAAGCGCCCGCGGTGGGTCGAGTTCATGGACGAGCTGCCGAAGACCGCCACCGGGAAGATCCAGCGGTCGGCGCTGCGGCATTCCTGAGGTAATGTAGTGTCCGCCTACGGCCGGACCGTGACGTCCGCCTGAAGGCGGACACTACGACGACACGCATGAGCCAACAAGAGATTCTGGCCGCCCTCGAACGCCGCGCCGAAGAAGGCGGCGGCGAAGAACGGCGCCGCAGGCAGCACGCAGCGGGCAAGCTGACGGCCCGCGAGCGCATGGAGCTGTTTTTCGACGCCGGCACGTTCGAGGAAACCGACAAGCTCGTCACCCACCGCTGCCGCGACTTCGGGATGGACGAGCAGCTCATTCCGGGCGACGGCGTGGTCTGCGGACACGGGCAGGTGGACGGCCGCCCCGTGTACGCCTTCGCGCAAGACTTCACGGTGTTTGGCGGCTCGCTGTCGGAAACCAACGCCGCCAAGATCGTCAAGATCATGGACCTGGCGATGAAGATGGGCGCCCCGGTCGTCGGCTTGAACGACTCGGGCGGCGCCCGGATTCAGGAAGGCGTGGTCTCGCTGGGCGGCTACGCCGACATTTTTCTTCGCAACGTCCTCTCCTCAGGCGTCATTCCGCAGATTTCCGCCATCATGGGGCCGTGCGCGGGCGGCGCCGTCTACTCGCCGGCCATCACCGATTTCATCATCATGGTCCAGAAGACGAGCTATATGTTCGTCACCGGACCCGACGTCGTGAAGACGGTTACCCACGAACAGGTCACGATGGAAGAGCTCGGCGGCGCGATGACGCACAACGTCAAGAGCGGCGTCGCCCATTTTGCCGTGGCCGACGATCGCGAGTGCCTCGCGCTCATCCGCGAGCTGCTCGGGTATCTGCCGAGCAACAATCTGGACGAGCCGCCGCGGCGGCCGACCGCCGACCCGCGAGACCGCCACGACGAAGCGCTCGACCGGGTGATCCCGGCCCAGGCCAACCAGCCGTACGACATGCTGGACGTCATCCACATGGTGGTCGACGGCCACGAGTTCCTGGAAGTCCACCAGCACTACGCGCGCAACATCATCGTCGGCTTCGCCCGGCTGGACGGGCGTCCGGTGGGGATCGTGGCCAATCAGCCCGCGCATCTGGCCGGGACGCTCGATATCGACGCGTCGGTCAAAGGCGCGCGGTTCGTCCGGTTTTGCGACGCGTTCAACATTCCGCTCGTGACGTTTGAAGATGTCCCGGGTTTTCTGCCGGGGACGCAGCAGGAGTACGGCGGCATCATCCGGCACGGGGCCAAGCTGCTGTTCGCCTTCGCCGAAGCCACCGTGCCCAAGGTGACCGTCATCACGCGCAAGGCGTACGGCGGCGCGTATTGCGTCATGTCGAGCAAGCACATCCGGACGGACCTGAACTTCGCGTGGCCGACGGCCGAAATCGCCGTGATGGGCCCCGAGGGCGCGGTCAATATTTTGTACAAGCGCGAACTTGACGGCGCAAAGGATCCGGCGGCGCTGCGCGCCAGCAAGGTGGCCGAGTTCCGCGAGAAGTTCGCCAACCCGCTCGTGGCGGCCGGCCGCGGCTACGTGGACGAAGTCATCCAGCCGCGGGAGACACGGGCGAAGCTCATCACGGCCCTCGAGAGCCTCTCGATCAAGCGCGACAAGAATCCGCCGAAGAAACACGGCAACATCCCGTTGTAGAAGCCTGCAGTGAAAATTCTCGTTGCGAACCGGGGAGAGATTGCCGTCCGTGTGATGCGGGCGTGCCGCGACATGGGGATCGCGACCGTCGCCGTGTACTCGGATTGCGACCGGACGGCGCCCTTCGTCCGGTACGCAGACGAAGCGGTGGCGCTCGGCGGCAACGCACCCGGCGAGAGCTACCTTCGCATCGACAAGGTCCTCGACGCCGCGAAACGCACCAAGGCCACCGCGATTCACCCGGGCTACGGGTTTCTCGCCGAGAATTCCCAGTTCGCCCGCGCCTGCCGCGACGCCAGGCTGAAGTTTGTCGGGCCCTCGCCCGAGGTCATGGATTTGCTGGGCGGGAAGACCGCCGCGCGAGAGGTGGCCATCAAGGCCGGCGCGCCCGTGGTGCCCGGCACCGACGGACCGGTCGCGGAACACCTTTCCGACGCGGACGTGCTCGCCATCGGGTCCAAGATCGGCTATCCGTTGATGGTCAAAGCCGTGGCCGGCGGCGGCGGCAAGGGCATGCGGGTGGTGGCCGGCCCCGAGGCGCTCATCAACGCGGTGCGCACCGCGCGGTCCGAGGCGCGCACGTCGTTTGGCGACGCGGCGGTTTTTTTCGAGCGGCGGCTGCTGCGCCCGCGCCACGTCGAGATTCAGGTGCTTGGAGACGAGCATGGCACGGTGCTGCCGTTTGTCGAGCGCGAATGCTCGATCCAGCGGCGCCATCAGAAGGTGATCGAAGAGACGCCATCGGTCGTCGTCTCCCCCGAGTTGAGAGAGAAAATCGCGGGGGCGGCCGCGGCGGTGACGCGACGCGCCGGATACACCAACGCGGGCACGGTCGAGTTTCTACTGGACGAGGACGGCCAGTTCTACTTTCTCGAAGTGAACACGCGGCTCCAGGTGGAGCATCCGGTCACAGAAATGGTCACGGGCCTCGATCTGGTCCAGTGGCAGATCCGGATCGCGCAGGGCGAGCGCTTGACGCTCGACCCCTCGCGCCTGCTCACGCCGCACGGCCACGCGATCGAATGCCGGGTGTACGCCGAGGATCCGGAGCAGAAGTTCATGCCGGCTCCTGGCCTGATTCGTCACCTCCGTTCTCCAGCCGGGCCGGGGATTCGCGACGACAGCGGCGTGGCCGCCGGATTCGAGGTGCCGATCTTCTACGACTCGCTCATCTCGAAAGTGATCGCCTGGGGGGAGGATCGTCAGCAGGCCATCGCACGGATGTCGCGCGCGCTCTCGGAGTACGAGATTGGCGGCCTCAAGACGACCATCCCGTTCTTCCAGTGGATCCTGCACGACCCGGATTTCCTGGCCGCGCGCATGGACACGACGCTGCTCGACCGTGTGCTGGCCGATCGCGAGGGCCAGCCCTTCCAGGAGGTCTCGATCGCCAGCGAAGAGGCGGCCGTCATCGGCGCCGCGCTGCACACCTTCCTGCAGGGTCGCCGGACGCCGAGCGAAAGTGGCGGTGGCCGTGGCGCCGCGACGAGCACGTGGAAACGAGCCGCGCGGCTGGACGCGCTGCGATCGTGACCAAGAAGGCGCTACCACGGAGGTTCACGGAGGACAAACGGAGGACACAGAACACTATGATGTTTGCCGTGTCCGCCGTTCTTATTTCCGTGTCCTCTGTGGTAGAGCCGTTTAGCTATGACGTTTGAAGTTGAGGTGAACGGCAAGACCCGCACGGTCGCCATCGAGCTCGTGGCGGGGGCAGAGGGCCGGTACCGCGTGGCCGTCGACGGCAAGGAGCACATGGTCGACGCCCGCGAGGTCGACCAGTCGACGCTGTCGCTCATTCTGCTCGATGCGGGAGGCGCCAGCTACGACGTCGAGATCGTGGAGAGCGGCGTCGCGGGCGAGCTGCTCGTCCGCACGCATGACGGCCTGCTGCGGGCCGTGGTCGACGGGCGCCGGCGGCGGCGCAGCGCCGACGCGGCTGGCGGGGCGGAGGGCGAGCAGCGCGTGGTCGCGCCGATGCCTGGAAAAATCGTGCGGGTGCTGGTGGTCGCCGGCGACGAAGTGAAGGCGCGGCAAGGGTTGGTGGTGGTCGAGGCGATGAAGATGGAAAGCGAGATCACCTCGCCGAAGGCCGGCAAGGTCAAAGAGGTGGCCGTCACAGAGGGCCAGTCGGTCGAGGCCGGGCGCGTCCTGGCTGTGGTTGAATAAGCTATGCCAACCACCACATCGACGCGCAAAATCCGCGTGATTATCGGCAAGCCCGGGCTCGACGGCCACGATCGGGGTGCCAAGGTCATCGCGCGCGCCTTGCGCGACGCGGGCATGGAAGTAATCTACACCGGCCTGCGCCAATCACCAGAACAGATCGTGCAGGTTGCGCTTCAGGAAGACGCCGACGTCATCGGCCTGTCGATTCTCTCTGGTGCCCACGCCCACATCTGTCCGAAGGTGATGCAGCTTCTCAAAGCCAAAGGCCTCGACGACGTGCTCGTCATCGTCGGCGGCATCATCCCGGATGCCGACAAACAGCAGCTCCAGGCGGTGGGCATCTCGGGCGTGTTCCAGCCGGGCACGCGCATGCAGGAAATCATCGACTTCATCCAGCAGCACGTCCGCCCGCCGGTTTCATAACCGCAGTTTTCGTACGTAGTGTCCGGCTTCAGCCGGACCGACCTCGGCGCGTCAGGTCATGGAAGGCTTGGTGCCGCGGGCGATGACGAACTCGCCGGGCACGTCGTAGCTGTCGCCCCTGCGGCAGGGCGCAATCGACGCGAGGTACTCCGCGTGCACCTGCTCGCGGACGGCCGTATCGAAGCGCGAGTAGGCGAGCGCGACCGGTCCGCCGTCAAACGCCGCCCCGCAGGCGTCGGCCGCCGATTCGTACTGCAGCGTCGTCGCGATGCGGTCGAGGTGCACATCGGTGAAGCCGGAGGTCTGCATCACCGTCCGCAGCATGTCGCCGGTGCCGAGCTGAAAGAACATCGGACAGACGTCCGAGGCGACCCGCCGATCCACGATCGGAAAAATCTCTGCCCAGCCGCAGCGGCTGCGCGCGCCCCAGACGGCGGCGACGGCACGACCGCCGGGCCGGAGCATGCGATGCATCTCCGACAGCGCCTTGAGGGGATCGGGCACGTACATCAGGCCGAGCGCGCACAGCGCGACGTCGAACGACGCGGGCGCGCACTGCAGATCCTCTGCGTCCATGCGCGCGAAGGTCACGTGGTCGAGGCCGCGGCGTCGCGCTTCCTCAGTCGCACGATTGATCATCTCCTGCGACAGATCCGTGGCGAGGATGCGCCCGGATGGACCGACCTGCCGTGCGGCTCGAAAGGTGACCAGCCCCGTGCCGCACGCGATGTCGAGCACGTGCTCGCCGGGCGCGAGCGCGGCCAGTTCGAGAAGGCGAGCGTGGGCGGGCGCGAGCTGCGCGGTCCAGTACTGCTCGTACGCCGTGCTGGCCTTGTCCCACCCGTAGCGCTGCACGCGACGCTGGAGACGTGCGTCCATCATCTCTCACTTGCGCTGGGGCCCCACCCCCAGCGCGAACTTACGCCGATGCCTCGCCTCGGATTCTCAGGTCCTCGGCTCGGCATGGCCGCAGGCGCTTCATTTTTCACTGGCCGTGGGGCCCCACCCCAACGCGCACTTCGCGCCGCACGTCAATCGCGCGTGCGAAGACGTCGCGATACGGGCTGTGCGCGTCTGCTTCGTCCAGCACCTCGAGGACGTCGGCCTCGGGCGCGTCGCTCTCAGCGGTCACGATGTAGCGCACCTGCCGGTAGCCGGGAGCCGCGTCGCCCACGCCGTGGTAGCCGGCCGAATCGTAGTCGGCCTGCACGACGACGTCCAAGTGGGTGAAGCGGATGCCGCGCTTGGCGGCCCAGAGCGTGTACCCGATCGCCAGGCACGAGCCGAGGGCCGTGCGGCCGTAGACCCCCGGGTCGGGGCCGCGCCCGTCGCCGCCCGACTTGGGCGACATGTCGACGACGAGCTTCCAGGCGCCGTCTTCGACGTCGCATGTCAGGCCGTCGCGCAGGGTCACCTTGGTGGTTGCCGTGCCCTGGCCGACCGAGGGCCGAAGCGCCATGGCTTTCGTGCTGCGCTCGAACGTCTCCTTGATCTGTTGGCTCCGATCCATAGGGCCCTCACGGTCCGGCTAAAGCCGGACACTACATCTGAAAAGCGTCCTCCGGCGTAGTGTCCGGCTTCAGCCGGACCGTCAAATCGTACATTATGATGTGGTCGTGCAGAAGACAGACGAGGAGTGGCTGAAGACGCTGTCGGCCGAGCAGTTCCGCGTGCTGCGCGAGCACGGCACCGAGCGCGCGGGCACGAGCCCGCTCAATCGCGAGAAGGGGACCGGGACGTTTCGGTGCGCGGGCTGCGGAGAGCCGCTCTTTGCGTCGGACACCAAGTTTGAGAGCGGCACCGGATGGCCGAGCTTCTTCAGGCCCATCGAAGGCGCTGTCGGCACCACGGTCGACCGAAGCCTGGGCATGGCGCGGACCGAGGTCCACTGCGCGAAATGTGGCGGTCATCTGGGCCACGTCTTTCCAGACGGCCCTCAGCCGACCGGGTTGCGATATTGTATGAACGGCGTCGCGCTGGAGTTCAAACCGGGGGACACATAAATGGCCTATACGTATCACGAGCTGAAAGGGAAGACGATTCAGGATCTGCGCGAGATTGCCAAGACCGTCGAACAGCACGAGGCGGTGCAGGGTTACTCGCAATTGAACAAGGGACATCTGCTGCCCGCGCTCTGCAAGGCGCTCGGGATCGACGCTCACGAACATCACCAGGCGATGGGGATCGACAAGCCGGCCACCAAGTCGAAGATGCACGCGCTCAAGAACGCGCGGGCGGCGGCGATCGAGGCGCATGACCCCGAGAAGTTGAAGAGCGTCCGGCGCCAGTATCACCGCTTGAACCGCCAGATCCGCGCGCACCTGCAGTGACCCAATGTGTGGTGTCCGCCTTGAGGCGGACCTCTAAGTCCGGCTGAAGCCGGACACTACGGTTATGAAACCGACGCACTTCGTCAACGGCCATCGTCTCGATCCGCCGTTTCCAGACGGTCTCGCACGCGCGATGTTCGGGATGGGCTGCTTCTGGGGCGCCGAAAGGAAGTTCTGGCAGCTCCCGAGCGTCTACTCGACCGCCGTCGGCTATAGCGCCGGCCACACGGCGAATCCGACGTACCGCGAGGTCTGCAGTGGCCTGACCGGCCATGCCGAGGTCGTGCTGGTGGTCTTCGATCCGAAGGTCGTTCGCTACGAGGCTCTGCTGAAGGTGTTCTGGGAAGACCACGACCCGACGCAGGGCATGCGGCAGGGAAACGACGTCGGCACGCAGTACCGGTCTGGCATCTACGTCTACGACGAGGCCCAGCGGCAGGCGGCAGAAGCCTCGCGCGCCGCGTATCAGAAAGAGTTGGCCGCGGCTCGTTACGGCCGAATCACGACCGAGATCCTACCCGCGCCCGAGTTCTACTACGCCGAGGACTACCACCAGCAGTACCTCGCAAAAACCCCTGACGGCTACTGCGGCCTCGGCGGCACCGGCGTCAGCTGTCCCGTCGGCGTCGTCGCTAATCATTAGTCACTGGCGGCGGGGCCCCCCCCCCGCCGCGAACTGACGCTGATGCCTCGCCTCGGATTCTCAGTCCTCGGCTCGGCATGGCCGCAGGCGCTATTTCTTTGACTCGTCGTAGACGGCCTGCACGTTGGCCCTGACCCCGCCAAACCCGTCGGTGACGACGGCGGTGTAGCCTCGGTACTTCGCGGGGACCTTGTAATCGGCGGCCGCCTGTTCGACGGTTGTGCCGGCCTTCATTTCTCCCTGTGCCCACGCGACGAAGTCCTTGTTGAAGTCGGCGTACTCCTGAAGGTCCCGTGGCGTCATGAGCGGCGTATGTCCCGTGATGATCGTGTCGATGTTCTTGACCGTGGCGACGGCCTTGGCGAGCGTCTGCGGATAGTCGACCGCACTGCCGCCGTTCATCCTGTCGACAAGCGGCAGGGCCTTCCACGCGAACATGTCGCCGGCGTGCATGACGCGGAGGGCCGGGAAGACCACCCAGGTGTCGCCGCTCGTGTGCCCCTTGCCGAAGTAGTGCAGGTCGACGCGATCCCGACCGCTGCCGAGCGTGAGGGTGTCCTTGAAGGTCTTGTTCGGCAGAAATCTCGCCTTGTCCCCCTTGAAGGCGTCCATCGTCGCCATGAGCGCCTCGGTGTTCTCCTGCACGATGCTCTCGACCATCGTGCCGAAGAACTCGTTGCTGCCCGTGTGATCGCCATGCGTGTGTGTGTTGATGATGGTCGTGACCGGTTTGTCGGTGACCGTCTTTATCCGGTCGAGCAGCACCTGACCCCAGCCGGAGAGCTTGGTGTCGACGAGCACGACGCCCCGGTCGGTGACGAAGACCGCGGTGTTGCCGCCGCTGAAGGCTGCGAAATTGTCGGCGCCCGATCCGGTGACGACGTACAGGTTGTCCTTCACCTTCTCGATCTTCGTGGCCGTCAGAGCCGCCTGCGACGGCGGTCCTTGCGGCGGTCCCTGAAATCCGGCAACCGCCAGCGACAGGCCGCCGACGGCGATGAGCACTCCCAGCACGATCCCTCGTCTCATGACAGTCCTCCAGGAAAGAACACCCGTTCAACGAACCAGAATGCACCCGCAGCTACGACGACGACGGAGCCGGCGAAGACAAGCTGCCGTCCCGCCGCTTCGCTTCGTGCCCGCAGCGCGCCGAGTGCAGAGGCGACGAGCACCACGACGAGCAGCTGGCCGATTTCGACGCCGACGTTGAAGGAAAAGAGCGACCAGCCGAGCGCGCGCGCCGGCAGATCCATCTCGCGGAGCACGCTGGCGAAGCCGAATCCGTGAATGAAGCCGAACGCGAAGGCGATCCACGCCCGCACGTCGCGGCCGTCGCGCACCAGCAGATTGTCTGCGCCAACGTAGACGACGCTCAACGCAATGGCCGGTTCGATGATACGCGAAGACGGCGTGACGAGGTTGAGAGCGGCCAGCGACAGGGTGATGCTGTGGGCGATGGTGAATCCGCTGACCACGAGCGCCAGCTGGCCGAGCGTGCCGCCGAGCAGCAGCAAGCCGAACAGAAACAGGAGATGGTCGGGTCCGATCAGGATGTGATGGACACCGGCCGGCACGAACTTCCGGATCACGGCGAGCACGCCCTGGCGGGTGCCGGCAAAGTATTCAACGCGCGGCTTCCCTTGGTCGAGGATCGCCTGCGTCAGTGCGTCGCCTTCGTAGATGTTGACGAACGTCTGGTGCTGGGGATCGTAAGGGAACATGGCCGCGCGCACCGCAACGGTCCCCGGCGCGCGGTCGACGCGCATGCTTAGCGTCAATCGCAGCGATTGGCGATCCGCAAGCACCTCCGGTCCGGACCAGTCCATCGCGAGCACACGGCCGTCCGCGGCGACCTCGAGCCGCGCGGCCAGCAGATCGATGAGCGCCCGAGCGTACTCTGAAGCGAGGGCCGGATCGAGCAGCCGATCGACGGGCGTCACCTGGAGATCGTGGGCGGCGTCGAAGATATGCACCACGAAGACGCCGTCGATCGAGCTGGTTTGCAGTCGCAGATCGAGATAACTGAACGGAACCGGATGGGCCGACGCCGGCCTGACCGTCGCGACGAGCATGATGACGGCGGAGAGGACGGCGGAAATGATCGCCAGCCGTTTCATTGGCGGCCAATGATAACGTACGCGTGTGAGCTCGCCCTCCGGCGCATTCCACCTGAAGAGCTTCCTGCCGCTCGATCGGCAGCGCGCAATTGTGGCGTGCTGTCGCACGCTCATCGACGGCGACGTGCCGGGTTACGTCCCGGTCGTGCGCGGCGGCGGCCGGATGCACGTCCGCATGCTGTGTCTCGGCCGCCACTGGAACGGCCAGACGTATCGATACGAGCCGACCCGCAGCGACTACGACCACGCGGCCGTGCCGCCGCTGCCTGCCGAACTTGCCGATCTGGCCGGGGAGATCGCCGCCTCGGTCGGCATGACCCTCCGTGCCGACCTCTGCATCCTCAATTACTACGACGCCGAGGGCCGGATGGGATTGCATCAGGACAAGGACGAAAGCCCGGAGTCGATCGCGGCGGGTGTGCCGGTCGTGTCGGTGTCGCTTGGCGACACGGCGCGGTTTCTCTTTGGCGGGCTGCGGCGCCGCGATCCGATCGACGCGGTGCTGCTCAAGTCCGGTGATGCATTCGTCTTCGGCGGTCCCGCAAGACTCTGCTACCACGGTGTCTCGCGAATCGTTCCATCCACGTCGCCGCCCGAGCTCGGTCTCGTCGGGCGGTTCAATCTCACCTTCCGGCAGTATTCCCTGCCCACGTCCGGCTAAAGCCGGACACTACGATCTGAAGGCTGATGCCGGACACTACGACTTCCCTGTAGTGTCCGGCTTTAGCCGGACCTTCTCGTCCGGCCTCATTGCGCGGTTTTAAGCCGCCGCTTGTCCTGGATCGGCACACTGCATTCAGCCGTTTGTGTGCAGTCATAGCCACTTCCGGCCAGATCCGCCTTGGCAGATGCCTTGCTCGGTGGGCTCCCCAGAATCCGACCGGCACATGTCCACCACGACCGTCACGCTCGATGTCGACCGCTTCGAGGCGCTCAGTGGGCTCCAGGAGGAAGGGCAGCCCGACGTGCTCGCCGAGATGGTCGGACTGTTTGTCGGCGAAACGGAAGGCTGGCTGGTCGAGGCGCGTGCTGCGGCCGATGGCGGCGACCTCGTGGCGCTCTCTCGCGTGGCCCACAGCCTCAAGGGCGCCTGCGCGACGATCGGCGCCGACCAGATGCGCGCCCAAGCCGCCAGGCTTGAAGAGGCCCTGGGCAGTGGGCGGTTGTCCGAAGCCGACTCGCTCGTGCAGGGGATCATCGAAGAATTCCGTCGCGTCAAAACGCTCCTCGACGTGTACGCATCCGACGAGCGGGTCGAGGTTGTCATGGAACCAACAGACCAGTGAAGGAACGCATCATGCGCATGCACCGAAATCAGCGAGCGAGGCTTGTGTACGGGCTCATCCTGGGGATGACCGTGGCGATTGGTGTCGGCGGACTCCTGGCGTCGCGGACGCTCTCCGGCAAGCTGGCTCAGGCGAGCGAGGTGGCGGCGCCGGCCCTGCAGAACGCCGAACCCATTCGCGACGAGCTCGCCGCCCTTGCGGCGAGCGGCCAGCGAACCTATACCGCGCAGCAGCTCTGGCTGCTGCTTCTGCTCGGCGGCTCGATCGCGGTCGCCGTGGTGCGGTTGAGCGCAGCCGAGCGGGCGAGCCGCAAGATGGAGCGGATCTCGCAAACGTGCGTCGAAAGTGGCAACGAGCTCGCCACGGCGGCCGCCCAGGTCTCTACCGCCGCGCAGTCGCTCGCGCAGACGGCGAGCGAGCAGGCCGCCTCGCTCGAGGAGACGTCGGCGACGATGGAAGAGCTGTCGTCGATGACCAAGCAGAATGCCGACCATGCGCAGCGGGTGGCGGCACTGATGCGGGCGGCCGACCAGAAGGCAGTCGAATCGAATCAAGCCATGAGCGCGGCGTCGCTCTCGATGACGAGCATCGAGGAGTCGAGCCGGAAGGTCTCGCGGATTCTCAAGACGATCGACGAGATCACCTTCCAGACCAACATCCTGGCCCTCAACGCGGCCATCGAGGCGGCGCGCGCCGGCCAAGCCGGCCTCGGATTTGCCGCCGTGGCCGAAGAGGTACGAAATCTGGCCCAGCGGTCGGCGACGGCGGCCAAAGAAACCGCCGCCCTCATTGAGGAATCTGTCACCAACGCGAGCGACGGGCGGCAGCGGGTCGAGCAGCTGGCCGCCTCGCTTGGCGACATCACCACGCACGTGCGTCAGGTGCGGGAACTGGCCGACGAGGTCAGCGCGGCCAGCCAGCAGCAGGCGCAGGGCATCGGTCAGGTCTCCGAAGCCATTGCGCAGATGGAGCAGCTCACCCAAACGCTCGCGACGACCGCTGAAGAGAACGCCGCGGCCAGCGAAGAGGTCAGCTCGCAGTCGGAGGTGACCCTCAAGGCTGCCTCGGAGCTGTATGGCCACGTGCACGGCGACGCGAACGTCCGCGCGAATGCTAGGACGCCGGTCAAGTCCGCGGCGGCGCCGCCGCCTGCTCGCAACATCATCAGGCTGGGGCCGCCGTCGGCCAAGACGAGAATCGCCGTCGATTCCGACCTGGCCCACACGGGCACGTACCGGAGATTCTGACCGATGATCCGAGCGGCCGATTCGTCCGCCGACCTCGAGGCCTTGCTGGCCGATCGGGAGATGGCGGATCTCTTCGTGGGCGAGGCGCACGAGCATCTCGCGAGCATCGAAGCGCTCGCACTCACGCTCGAGCACGCGCCGGCCGACCGCTCGCTTGTGGACGCCCTGTATCGGTCGTTCCACACCATCAAGGGCAACGCGTATTCCATCGGAGCGAGAACGGTCGGCGGGCTGGCGCACGGCGTCGAAAGCCTGCTCGAGGCGATCCGGTCCGACGAGCGGCACCTCGATCCCGGCGAGGTCAGCAAGATCCTCGAGGCCGTGGACGAGCTCAAAGCGATGCTCGACGTCCTGGCGCAGGGGCTTCACGTCCACGGGACGCCGGCAGGCGCCGCGTCACCCGACGATCGCCAGAGGATCGACGCGACGGCTTCGATCAAAGTGGACACGAGGCGGCTCGACACGCTCGTCGACATGGTCGGCGAGCTCATGATTCTGCAGTCGATGGTTCGCGAAGGCTGCCCCGCGCTCGGCGAATCCGATCGGGTGGTGGGGCGCCAGTTTGCCCACCTCGGGCGTCTGCTCTCCGAGCTGCAGCGGGTCTCCTTGTCGATGCGGATGGTGCCGCTCGGACCGACGTTCCGCCGCATCGCGCGCGTCGTGCGCGACGCCAGCCACGCGTGCGGAAAGCCCGTCGACCTGGTGATGACCGGCGAGGCCACCGAGCTCGACCGGCACATCATCGACGAGCTGGGCGATCCCTTGATGCACCTGGTTCGTAATGCGATTGACCACGGAGTTGAAGACGCCGCGACGCGGGCCAAGCTGGGCAAGCCCTCGCGCGCCCAGCTCGTCCTGCGTGCCTCGCACCAGGACGCGCAGGTGTGCATCGAGATCTCAGATGACGGCGGCGGCCTCGACGCGGCCGGCATTCGGGCTGCGGCGATCGCCCGCGGCCTTCTGAAAGAGACCGACGTGTTCTCGTCCTCCGAGCTGCACAACCTGATCTTCGAGCCGGGGGTCTCGACTGCCGCGGCCGTCACCGACCTCTCGGGTCGCGGCGTCGGCATGGACGTCGTCCGCCGCAACGTCGAGGCGATCGGGGGGCGGGTCGACATTCGCACCGCTGTCAACCAGGGGACGACCTTTTCGCTGAAGGTGCCCTTGACGATGGCGATTCTGCAGGGGGTGCTCATCAGAGCCGGCGACGAGCGGTTCGTGCTGCCGGCGCACGTGCTGCGCGAAGCGCTGCGGCGCGCCGACTGCGAGGTCCATCAGGGACCGGGCGGCAGGCCGTTCGTGGCGGTCCGAGAAATCACGATGCCGTTTGTCGATCTGTCGACCCTCCTCGGTGGTCGTCGTCACCCTGCCGGCGACGAGCACAGCGTGGTGCTGGTGATTGACGTGGACGGTCGCCGTGCGGCCGTCCACGTTGACGGCGTGTTCGGTGTGCAGGAGTTCGTGGTCAAGCCGCTGACGACGCTCGACCGGGTGCGCGGATTTTCCGGAGGGGCGGTGTTGGGCGACGGCGGCGTCGGGCTGATTCTCGATGCAGCTGGGCTGTTCGAGTTGATGGACGCCGCGTCGCGCGCGGCCGCGTGACCGAGGAGATCCTCCGATGATGACGACAGCTGTCCAGGCGAGCCGGCAGGAGCCAAAAGCGGCGAGCGCGGAGCGCTACGTGACATTTCTGGTGGCCGGCGAGATCTACGCGGTCCCGGCCCTGAGCGTGCGCGAAGTGATCAGGTGGGTGCCGCCGGCGCGGGTGCCCCATGCGGGACCCTCGGTCACAGGCGTGATCAATCTGCGGGGCGAGATCGTGACGGTCCTCGACGTCAGGACGCGGCTCGATGTACCCTCCGCCGAGCCGACCGATCGCACGTGCATCGTGGTGGTGACCGTCCAGCGCGGCACTGTCCGCCACCAGGCGGGCCTGATTGTGGACACCGCCCTCGACGTGACGCGCATCGCCCTTGCCGACGTGCAACGTCGAAGCGACGCGGCGGCTTCTGCTGAGGGACACGACGTGACCGGCGTGGCGCGCACCAAGGCCGGTCTCGTCATGATGCTCGATGTCGAGCGGCTGGTGCTCGACGGGATCGGAGCGGCCGTGGCGGTGGAGGTCGGACAGTGAGTAACGTCGCGCCCGTCCTCACGCCGGACGACATGGCGGCGGTGGCGACGCTCGTGTACGAGCGCAGCGGCATCCGTCTCACGGAGATGAAGACCGCGCTCGTCAACGCGAGGCTTCAGAAGCGCGTGCGGGCGCACGGGTTCAGCACCTTTGGGGCCTACTTGAACCACGTGCGCCACGATCCGAGCGGGGTCGAGCAGCTCGCGATGGTCGACGCGATCACGACCAACAAGACCAGCTTCTTCCGAGAATCCGATCATTTCCAGTTTCTGGCCGACAAGATCGTGCCGGCGCTTCTTTCTCGCGGCGCCTCGTCCATCGCCGGATGGAGCGCCGGCTGCGCCACCGGCGAAGAGCCGTATTCGATCGTGATGACGCTGCTCGACGCCCTGCAGGGCCGGGGCGGCTGCGCCATCGACATGCTTGCCTCCGACGTGTCTGCGACCGCACTCGCGACGGCGGTCCGCGGCGCGTACGCCATCGAAGGCGTGCAGGACGTCGCGCACGACACGCTGCGGCGCTATTTCGAACGCGGCGTGGGCGAGCAGGAAGGGCTCGCGCGCGTGAGACTCGCCGTGCGCCGGCTCGTCGGCTTCGACCAGGCGAATCTGCTCGAGCCGCGGCGGCTGGCCCGGCCGCGCGACTTCATCTGGTGCCGCAACACGCTGATGTACTTCGACCGGGCGGCGCGACAAAGGGCGGTCGCGTCGCTGATGGCCAACCTGGCGCCTCAGGGGTATCTGTTCGTCTCGCACGCCGAGAATCTCTCGGGCCTCGACCACGCGCTCGACCGAGTGGCGCCGGCCATCTATCGGAGGAAACGGTGATCGCACAGGCGATCGTCGATCATCCGGTGGCCGGGTACCAACGCTCGCGGTCGATTCTGGTCGGTATCGGTGAGCTGGCCGTCACCGACGATCCGGACACCATCCTCATGGTCTCCGCCCTTGGCAGCTGCGTGGCCGTCTGTCTGTGGGATCCGCGCGCCCGCGTGGCGGGCCTGCTGCATTTCCTGCTGCCTAGTTCCGCCCAGCACGCCGAGCGAGCGCGCGCGCAGCCGGGCGCGTTTGCCGACACCGGCATCCCGCTGCTGTTCGAGACCGCGTACAAATGCGGGCTGCAGAAGGGCCGGGTCGTCGTCCGGCTGGCGGGTGGCGCCGAAATCGCGCCGACGGGCGGCGCTCCGCAGTCGATCGGCAGGCGCAACGTGCTGACCGCGCGCAAGCTGCTCTGGAGCAACGGGGTGTTTGTCGACAAGGAAGTGACCGGCGGCGTGTCGCCGCGCAGCGTGTATCTGTCGGCCACCAACGGCCGCCTCGACGTCAAGACTGGAAGCGATCACGTCATTCTTCCCTGTGAGGCCTCAAAATGAGTGCTGGATCGGACAAGCGTCTCAATCTGCTCGTGGTCGACGACTCGGCCATGATGCGCGCGATGATCAAGCGTGCCGCGGGATTGTCGAACGTGCCCCTCGGGACCGTCTACGAGGCGAGTAACGGCGAGGAAGCGCTGCGGCTGCTCGAAACCATCTCGATCGATGCCCTCTTCACCGACATCAACATGCCGGTGATGACGGGCATCGAGCTATTGGCGGCCCTCGATCGTCAGGACCGCTGGAAGGATCTGCTGCGCGTGATCATCTCGACCGACGGGTCCAATGCGCGCCGGGAACAGGCAGGACAGCTGAGCGCCTGCCAGTACGTCGAAAAACCCTTCAAGCCGGAGGCGATCCGTGATGTCCTTGCCACACTCCTCTAGTAGAACGGCGCCCTCCGATCTGCGCGCGCTTCTGCCGGAGGTCGTGGCCGAAGTGGCCGAGCACGCGTTCTTTGCCTGGGCGGAGCCCTGCGAGCCGCGGGCGTTCGCCGATTTGGTTGCGGCCAGTGACAGGTCACGCGCCACCCCTGCGGTGTGGCTGTGTGCCCGAGTCGGATTCCAGGGCGTCGTGAGCGGGTCGCTCGAGGTCCTGCTGCCCGTCGAGCTGGCGCGCGAGCTTGGCGTGGCCCTGACGGGCGGGTCGGCCAGCGATGGCCTGACCGATCAGGAACTGCACGATGTGGCCGGCGAGCTGGCCAACATGCTGTGCGGGGTGCTGCTGACGCGCGTCGATCGCCGGCAGGCGTTCGAGCTCAGGCCGCCGCAGGTCGCCCGGGTGGCGGGCGTCCGCGAACAGGCCGGCCGCGCAGACCAAGACCAGTTCTTCTGTCTGAACGACCGACCGGTGGCCGTGCGGTTTGGCGAGTGCGCGCCGTGAAGACCCGACAGCTCGTGGCGATTGGCGCATCGATGGGAGGCACGGTCGTCCTCGAGTCGCTCCTGGCGCGCCTGCCGCCCGACGCCCCTCCGATTGTCATCGTGCAGCACACGCTGCCTCATTTCGTGGCGCCGCTGGTTCGCCAGTTGGGGGCGGTCGGTCGCATGCGAGTCGTGGAAGCGGCCGACGGCGCTTCTCTGTCTCCGGGCATGGCGTGCGTTGCACCCGGCCGGTCGCACCTGGTCGTCGAGCGTCAAGGCGAGGAACTGCGGACCGTGCTGGCACTTGGACCGGCCGTGCGCTTTCATCGGCCCTCGGTGGACGTGCTGTTTCACTCCCTCGTGGGCCTGCCTCACGTTGAGATCGTCGCCGTCCTGCTGACCGGGATGGGACGCGACGGCGCCGAGGGGCTGCTGGCGCTCAGGCGCGCCGGTGCCCAGACGATCGCGCAGGATCGGGGCTCGTCGGCGATCTTCGGGATGCCCAAGGAAGCGATCGAGCGCGGCGCGGCGCGGCATATCTCATCACTTGACGACCTCCCCCATCGCATTCTGGCGTGCTTCGGTCCGCGGCGGCTGAGCGTGCCCGTCGTCTCACGCTCCGCCTAGGCAAACAGGTCGAACGAGGTCAGGTTCAGCGCGGGCAGCACCGACGAATGCACCGGACCGATGCCCGTGGCGACGCGTGTCTCAGGTGCGCCCTTCGTGAAGTCCACGACCGTCACGCTCTGGTTGAACGGATCGACGATCCA